>CALVSS010000056.1 GCA_944359095.1 uncultured Bacilli bacterium
TCTATATATTAATTGTTATTATCTTTGTTACTACCATATACCATTTTTTCAAGTTGAGAAAGACGTCTTAAAATATCAACGTTCGTAACTTCAGGTACTTCAACATTACTACGAGCAACTTCCATACTCATTTTAGAATTACGAAGTTCCTGTTTTAAATTCATAATTTCACCTAGTAAATCAGCCTTTTCTTTCTCTAAATTATTAATGATATTTAAGAATTGTTCATAGTCACCAATAATAATATCAAGAAACTGGTCCACTTCTTTTAAGCGGTATCCACGAGTATCAATTTTAAACTCTTTTTCCAAAATATCTTGTGGTGTAAGTGTAATTTTATTCTGATACATGCAATCACCAATCCCTTACAGTAATATTATGTCATTGATTATTGCTTTTGTCAATTATCTAGGTGTTGTTTTAATAAACAAAAAGAAACCTCTAATTTAACATTTCTAGTCTTACTAGAAAGTATATTTAATATTAACACAGTATCAAAACTATTCATTCTATCACCTAAGAAAATAATATAAGAAAAAAAAAGATAATGCATCAACTTCGACAAAACTTTTCAAAACTAGACAAACAAATATGAAAAGTTATTTTTTGTGATATAAAAATATAGAAAAAAAAGAAAACATATAGTATAATACAAAATAGGTGATGAGATGAACTATCCAAACGGAATAAAAAAAGAGCATAATACATCCCCACTTACTTATAGCAACAGAGGAATGTCATTAGAAAGCGATTTAAACGAAACAAATGAATATTATAGAGAAATAAATAAAGCATATATATATAAAAAGCCTACTCCAGTAAAAATTGTTAAAGTAGACTACCCATCTCGTGATAAAGCTGTAATTAAAGAAGCCTATTATACAATACCATCAACAACAGATTATAATGGCTTATATGACGGAAAATATATAGATTTTGAAGCAAAAGAAACAAAAAGCAAAACATCTTTTCCTCTAGCAAATATTCACTCTCACCAAATTAAACATATAAAAAATATATATAATCATCAAGGAATTGCTTTTTTAATTGTAAGATTTATTCACTATAACGAAACCTATTTATTACCAGCAAAAGACTTTTTAGAATTTATAGAACAAGAGGAAAGAAAATCAATTCCTTATTCTTTTTTTCAAACAAAAGGATATATCATCAAAGATGGTTATAAACCAAGACTAGACTATCTAAAAATAGTAGATAGAATTATTGGAGGTAAATAAATGCAAAAAAAAGTAATAAAAAGAAAAACTACTCCTAAAAAAACAAACAAAAGTAGTACAAAAGAATATAATTTAAAAAGAAAGCCCCAAGAACCGGCTAAGGTAAAGAAAAAAAACACTAATTTTGTTATTGGTGCTTGGATTGCTTTTGTAGCCTTACTTCTATTATGTTACTTAAAACTAGGATTAATCTTTACTTTAGTAACAGCAGTAGGAATAGGAATTATTGTAGGAGTAGCAACACTATTAAGAAGAGCCAAAAATGATAAAAAGAAAAAGAAAATCATAAACATTATTTTAATTATCATCTTAGGACTTGGTATTTTATGTTTGTTATTATTTTCAGCATTCTTAATCTATATCACAATAACAGCTCCAGAATTTGATGCTAAAAAATTAGATACCAAAGAAATGAGTATTTTCTATGATGGTAACAATGAAAAATTCGCAGAAACTGGAGACGAGCGAAGAGAAAAAATTACCTATGAAGAACTTCCTCAAGTATTTGTTGATGCCTTAGTTGCAACAGAAGACTCAAGATTCTTTGAACATAATGGTTTTGATGCTCCAAGATTTTTAAAAGCAAGTATTGGCCAACTATTAGGAAATTCTGATGCTGGTGGAGCTTCTACCATTTCAATGCAAGTAATTAAAAACAGTCTAACCTCTTCAACAGATACTGGTATTAAAGGTATCATTCGTAAATTTACAGATATCTATTTAGCCGTATTTAAGCTAGAAAAAAATTATACAAAAGAACAAATTATTGAATTTTATGTAAATAACCACGGATTAGGTGGTATGGTTTACGGAGTTGAAGAAGCAGCTCAAACCTACTTCGGAAAGAGTGCTAGTGAATTAAATCTATCAGAAGCAGCAATTATTGCTGGTATGTTCCAAGCACCAACCTATTATAAGCCAGATATAAATCCAGAAAACGCAGAAAAAAGGCGTTCTACAGTTTTATATCTAATGGTAAAACACGGATACATTACACAAGAAGAAGCAGACATTGCCAATAGTATTCCAGTAGAAGATTTAGTAGTAACCCAAACTGGTTCTTCTGATCCATATCAAGGTTACTTAGATACAGTAACAAAAGAATTAAATGAAAAATATAATATAGACCCAACAGAAACACCTGTAGAAGTTTATACAAACCTAGATAGATCAAAACAAGAAGCAGTTAACTCAGTAATGAACGGAGAAACATATACTTGGATTAATGATCAAGTACAAGCTGGTGTTACCGTTCTAGATTCACAAACAGGTAAAGTGCTAGCAATTGGTGCTGGTAGAAATAGAATAGCTGGAGGATGGAACTTCGCTGTAGACAACAAACGTCAACCAGGGTCAACTGCAAAACCATTATTTGATTACGGTCCAGGAATTGAATATAACGATTGGTCAACTTATCAACTATTTGATGATGCCCCATACAGTTATTCTAATGGACAATCAATTAAAAACTGGGATAATGGATATTTTGGAACAATCACATTAAGAAGAGCATTATCAGCATCAAGAAATATACCAGCATTAAAAGCATTCCAACAAGTAGATAACAATAAGATTAAAGAATTTGTTTTAAATTTAGGAATTACTCCAGAAATTTGTAACAAAGGATATGAATATGATAAAGAAGAAGATTTATGTGTAAATCCTGATGACAAAAAAGATACTCATAAACCAAATAAAATTCATGAAGCTCATTCTATTGGAGCTTTTGATCCAGGAGTATCTTCTCTAGAAATGGCCGGAGCCTATGCAGCCTTCTCAAATGGAGGTTATTATACAGAGCCACATACAATTCAAAAAATTGTCTTAAGAGATACTGGAGAAGTTATTGAATTTAAAGGAGAAAAGAAAAAAGTAATGTCTGATGCTACTGCATTCATGATTTCAGATGTATTACAAGATGTAGCCTTAACTGGTGGAACACCAAAAAATGTAGCTGCTAAAACTGGTACAACCAACTTCGATGATGCTACAATGGAAGCAAATAATATGCCAAGTGATGCCATCAGAGATTCATGGGTAGTAGGATATTCAACAAAAACAGTTATAGCCTTATGGTACGGATATAAAAACAACGATCCAAACGGAGTATATGTCTTACATAATGTACCAGCAACTATTCAAAAAGATAAAATTTTTAATGCTTTAGTAAAAGCAGGAGCAATGGAATCAAACCGAGAAGCATTTAAACAACCAAATAGTGTTGTAAAACTAGGTATTGTAGCAGGATCTAATCCTCCAAAAGCAGCCGGAAGCGGTTACACAGGAAGTGTTGTTTACGAATACTTCAAAAAAGGTACAGAGCCTGAAGAACTAGATACATCAACAGTAAAACTTGCAAAACCTGGAAACTTTAAAGTAACTTACGATGAAGCAACCAACAAAGTAACACTTTCTTGGTCAGCAGTAAATCCTGGAGAAAACGAAGGATTAGGAACATTTGGATATAATGTTTACCTTGGTTCAACATTAATTGGATTTACAGAAAATACAAGTTACACATACACATTAGGAAATGCTGATCCATACGCAACCTATAAAGTTGTCGCAACATACAAAGGATATAGTGGTCTACAAGGAGAAGCTGCAACATATACATTAAAAGAACCTGAAGAAGAAGAGCCTGAAGATGAAACAACTACTCCAGAACCAACAGTACCAACAACAGAACAAGAATGTATTGCAGCGGGAGGAACATGGAATATAACAACAACTCCTTCTTGTACATTACCAACAACTACACAATAAAAAAGAAAGAAGAATCAATCAAGATTCTTCTTTTTTTCGCGACAAAATTCCTTCATCCAACAATCCTTACACAACGGTTTTACTGCCTTGCAATAATACCTACCAAATAAAACCATTTGTAAATGAAATTTAGCCCACCTATCTTTCGGTATCTTCTTCATTAACTTTCTTTCTACATCAAATACAGAATCCTTAGAATAAGCTAATTTAAGCCGTTTAGAGACTCTTTCTACATGAGTATCAACAGCAATAGCAGGTATATGATAAAACTCCGCTAAGAAGACATTAACCGTCTTTCTGCCAACACCAGGAAGCTTCTCCAACACCTCTCTATCAGTAGGAACAACCCCGTGATATTGATTAACTAAAATATTAGCAATACTTTTAACATAACTAGCTTTTTTACGGAAAGAACCAACAGGATGAATAATATTTTCTAAATCACCTAAATCAGCATTCTTCAACTCTTCCAAAGTAGGATACTTCGAAAAAATAATAGGAGTAACAGAATTAACTCTTTTATCTGTCGATTGAGCACTAAGAACAATAGCTATTAACAATTGATAATCAGTATGATAAATTAACTCACATTTAGGATCAGGAAATAAATAATCTAAATACTCTAATAACTTATTCGTCATCATCATCAAACCAATCCCAATCTACAATATCTAAATCAATATTACTATCTGCTTCTTCCTCTCTACGTTGTGCCCTCTTCTTACGATTATTTTCCACATCCTTAACAGTTTTAATACCAGCTTTACCCCATTCATAAAGAATTTTATCAATATATCTTAAATTAGAAACCCCATTATAAGTAGCTTCCTTAATAGCTTCTTTAATTAAATCTTCATCCATATCATTATCAAGCCAAGCCTTAATAATCTCATATTCAATAGGACTAAGAGTCCTACCAAATTCTTTTTCAACAAGTTCAAAAATATTAGACTGATGACTAGCATTTCTCTCATTCGTATCTTCTACCATAAGCAAAGAAAATTTACGATAAAGACCATCTAACAACACAACTTCTTCCATCAAATCTTTTTCTTTTTTAACAACCTCTACTTGAATTAATTTTTTATCTGTCAAAGTACCAATATATTCCATAACTTTATTAGAATCTATATTTAAATCTTTAGCATACTTACTAGGATTAAATAAACTCTTATCCCCTAACTGATATAAATACATTAAAAATATAAATTCTTCCAAAGTAATCTTAAACTTCTTATATTGACCTAAAAAGTAAAGAGGAATAACTAAATTACCCTGTTTAAAAACATCCATAAACTGTGCACTCTTCACTTTTACCATCTCCCTAAATATTTATTATAATAACACAAAAAGAAATAGAAAAAAAGCTTCTAACCAACAGAAGCATACTTTTCTTTAATATATTTTAATAATACATCTTTTTCATTTTTTAATCTATGATATAAAACTTCTCTTTCAATATCTTTATAAACATCACTTAAATATTCACCAGGCTCTTTATGTAAACAAGACATAATATCTTCACTAGAAATAGCTAAATCACTCCTACGATGAATAACAAGCGAATGATAAGACTCGGTAATTTTCTTCTTATCTAATCCCTTCATTTCACCAGCAACACTATTAACATAAAGACCATACTGATATAAAGCCATTGGATCATAATTATTTAAATCCATAACAATTCTAATATTTTTCATTAACTCTTTTTCATTATTAGAAAATGGATAATACTCTTCTACATTTAAAATACTCCAAATACCAATTAAACTATCTGTATTTTTAACATCAGATAAGTGTTCTAACTCCAAAGGTTTATCCAAATGAAAATCTAATAACATCTGAATACCTCTAGGAGCATATCCACTAACAAAAATCTTATCCAACTCTTCTTTTTTACGATAATAAGATAAATCTTTTAATAAATAACTCTTTTCTCGAATAGCATCACTAACATCTTGATCTAGCTGAAAATCCAAAACAGTCGCAAACCGAACCGCTCTAAGGATTCGTAAAGCATCTTCCTCAAAACGTAAAGATGCATCACCTACTGTACGAATAAGCTTTCTATCTAAATCATCACGACCACCTAAAAAGTCAATAACTTCACCATTTTCATCAATACAAATAGTATTAATAGTAAAATCTCTTCGTAATAAATCTTGATATAAATCATCGATATATTGAATTTCAACAGGCTTTCTATGATCTTGATAACTAATTTCCTTACGAAACGTAGTAATTTCAAAACGTATACCATATTTTTTTACAATAACACTACCATAATCTTCTGTTGGTAAAAAACAATTTTGAAATATCTCTTGAATTTCCATAGGAGTAGCATTAGTAGTAACATCTACATCTTGAGATTCACGCCCCAACAAATAGTCTCTAACAAAACCACCTACAATATATGCCTTATAATTATGTTGAGTAAGTTCTTTAATTAATTTTAAAGCATTATCTAACATCTTATCACCAAAAATATTATAGCATAATTTTTCAAAAAAAACCAACTCAAACAAGAGTTGGAATGAACTTTACACTGCAGAATATCCACCATCAATATATAATTGAGCACCAGTAACGAACTTAGCTTCATCACTTGCTAGATACAAGCATCCATAAGCAACATCAATAGGTTCACCAGCATGTCCAATTGGATGTTTTTCACTCATTAATTTATTATAAGCTTCCAATCCACCTTCCATTCTAGAACCTAACTCTTTAACAAGAGGTGTCATAATAGTACCAGGATGAATTGAATTAACTCTAATATTATCTTTTGCATAACTAACAGCATCTTGCTTAGTCATAGCAAATACAGCACCTTTAGCAGCATGATAAGGTGTTAATTCTTGAGAACCTAAAGTACCATAAATACTTGATAAATTAACGATACTACCCTTCTTATTTTCTAACATATAAGGAACAACATGTTTAGTACAATAAAATACACCTTTAACATCTACATTAAACACTTGATCCCATTCTTCTGTAGTTAACTCATGAACTTTCTTATCAACACCAGTAATACCAGCATTATTAATTAAAATATCAATTTTTCCAAACTCACGAGCAACATCATCAATAGCTTCTTTTACATTTTCTTCATTAGCAACATCAACTTTCCAAAATGCTGCTACTCCACCATTTTCTGTAATTTGATTTACTGTATCAATACCATCTTGTTCATTAATTTCAAAAACAGCAACCTTACATCCTTCCTTAGCAAACAAAATACTAGTTTCTCTTCCCATACCAGCACCTGCACCAGTAATAATAGCAACTTTGTCTTTTAATCTATCCATATCATCTCTCCTATCTTAATATAACTATATCATATTTTTTAAAAAATAAACAAAAAATAGAGATGAATTTTTCATCTCTATGTCAATACATATTAATCTTAGTTAACAGCATCTTTTAATGCAGAACCAGCTTTGAAAGTAACAGCTTTTCTAGCAGCGATAGTAACAGTTTCTCCAGTTCTTGGATTACGTCCTTCGCGAGCAGCTCTTTCAGAAACAGCGAATGTTCCAAAACCAACTAGTGGTACTTTATCTCCATTAGCTAAAGCATTTGTGATAACTTTGAAAGTAGCATCAATTGCTCTTGTAGCATCTGCTTTAGTTAATCCTGTTTCTTCAGCAACAGCTTCTACTAATTCAACTTTTTTCATTAATATATACCTCCCTAACAATATTAATTAAGCACTTTATGCTTACATA
>CALVSS010000057.1 GCA_944359095.1 uncultured Bacilli bacterium
ACGCTAGTATTTTTTTTTTTTTTTAAAGTCCATGCTCACACAGTCTGTGATGATTGTAGTGTTCGTGCCTAGGGAAAAAATAACCTAGGGTAGTTTTACTAACGGCGGATATAATCTAAGTCTTAGGATATGATTTATTCCATAAAGTGCCGCAGTGACGATGCTTTAGGAAACTAAAGAGTGAAACGTGGTAAACCCCGCGAGTGAGAAATCCAAATTTGGTAGGAGAGCTTTAACGAAGGAATTAGAACGGAGTTAGGGACCAGTAATGGTAGATAAATGTTTGTCGCCTGGTAACAGGAACGGAACATGGCTTATTTATATTTTTTGTTTATTATAGTGAGGTGTTATTATGAAAGAACTGGGAGAGTATTTAAAACATACTAGAGTTAGCAATGGTGTTAGTATGGAAGAAGCTGCCGAAGATTTAGAACTTTCCACATCTCAACTTGAAAATATAGAAAGTGGTAATGTGCGTGCTTTTAAAGATGTTTATAGTTTAAAACAGTACGTACGACAATATGCTAAATATTTAGGCTTAGATCCAGAAAAAGTAGTGGATGAGTTTAATGGGTTTTTATTTGAACATACGTCTAAGATTTCTTTAGATGATATTAGAGAAGCACAACGTAAGTTGGAAAAGAAAGAAGAAAAAAAGATTAGATCTCCTTATACGATTGAACATAAAAAGGAAATGCCAATATGGCCTTTTATTTTTATTCCGATTGCGATTATTATGCTTTTTGTTATTGTTTATTTGATTGTTAGTACGTTGAACAAAGCCCCAGCGGTAGATACAGAGTTAATGCCAAAACTAAGAGAGGAGTATATCAATGAATTTACCTACTAAGATTACAGTTCTTCGTTTAGTTTTAACTGTAGTCCTAATTATTTTATTATGTTTTCCGTTTTATAGTGTAGGAGTTAATTTTCCAACATATAATGTATTAGGTGGTGTATCTTTACAATATATTATTGCTGGAGTCATTTTTATTGTTGCTAGTCTTACTGATTTTGTAGATGGCTATTTAGCTAGAAAAAATAATCAAGTAACTAATACTGGTAAAATGTTAGATGCTATTGCTGATAAAGCATTAGTAAATAGTGTTTTAATTATTTTAGCAGCTCAAGGATTTATTAATGAAATTATTCCAGTTATTGTAGTGTTACGTGATATTGTTGTTAATGCTATTAAGATGGAAGCTGCTGGACGTGGTAGAGTAGTTGCTGCTATTGGTTCTGGTAAGTTAAAGACGGCTACTTTGATGGTTGGTACTACACTTACATTTTTCTACAATATGCCATTTGAATTTATCAATATAAGTATTGCTGAAATCTTATTATATATTGCTGCTATTTTATCTATAGTATCTGCAGTTCAATATTTTAATATGAATAAAGCATTAATTTTTGGAAAAGAAGAAAAAGCAAATTCATAATAAAATAAGTATTTATTTTCTCTAATTCGTTAGAGAAAATTTTATTTTTGGGATAAAATTTTATGTATAAAACAATTGTTCGAAAAAGTGTTGCTTTTTCTTTTTTTTTATTATATAATTAGTTTGTCAGTACTTTTGATATTAATAGGAGGAATTATGAAGAGTGTTAGTAAAGATGTTTCAAAAGATAAAGCTTTAGAACAAGTATTAAATGATATTGAAAAACAATTTGGTAAAGGTTCTATTATGAAGCTTGGAGATAGTAAACATATGAAAGTTGATGTCGTTTCTAGTGGATGTTTATCTTTAGATATTGCTTTAGGTGTTGGGGGATATCCTAGAGGTCGTATTATTGAAATTTATGGACCTGAATCTAGTGGTAAAACAACCTTTGCTTTACAAGCTATTGCTGAGGTTCAAAAAACAGGGGGTAGAGCTGCATTTATTGATGCCGAACATGCTCTTGATCCCGTGTATGCAAAAAGATTAGGGGTTAATGTTGATGAGTTATTACTATCTCAACCAGATACTGGTGAACAGGCTCTTGAAATTTGTGAAGCTTTAGTTCGTAGTCAAGCTATTAGTATTGTTGTTATCGATTCTGTTGCTGCTTTAGTTCCACAAGCTGAAATTGATGGAGAAATGGGAGACTCTCATGTTGGTCTTCAAGCACGTTTGATGTCACAAGCTTTGAGAAAATTATCTGGTACCATCAGTAAAACAAATACTATTGCTATTTTTATTAATCAATTACGTGAAAAAGTTGGAGTTATGTTTGGCAATCCTGAAACTACTCCTGGTGGAAGAGCTTTGAAATTTTATTCTACTATTCGTCTTGATATTCGTCGTAATGAACAACTTAAAATGGGTGATGGAGTTGTTGGTAATAAGACAACAATTAAAGTTGTTAAAAATAAAGTTGCTCCACCATTTAAGACTGCAGTTGTCGATATTATGTATGGAGAAGGTGTCTCTCATGAAGGTGAAGTTATTGATTTAGCAGTGGATGCTGGTATTGTTGAGAAAACAGGAGCTTGGTATTCTTATCAAGGTGAGAAACTTGGTCAAGGAAAAGAAAATGTAAAATTATTATTAAAAGATAATCCAGAATTATGTAGTGAGATTGAGAAAAAAGTTCGTGTATATTACGATATTGATTTAGATAAGGATAAAGAAGATCACAAAAAGAAAGAAAAGGAAAGTTAATTATCTTTTCCTTTTTTCATATATTATTTAGAGGTGTTTATGAAAAATTAAGTCAATTACTTCTTTGCTCTTATGATATTGATATTTTAGGTATTACTACGGATTCTAGAAATGTGAAACCAGGTTATTTGTTTATTGCAACTAAGGGTTATCATGTTGATCATTATGATTTTATTTTGGATGCTATTGCTCGTGGAGCTGTTTGTGTTGTTACAGATAGAGAAGGAAAGTTTTCTGTTCCAACTATTGTTGTTTCTGATCTTTTTGAAAGTTTAGTTTCTATTTGTGAAGCTTTTTATGAGGTTACGACAGATGAATTTTCTTTTGTTGGTATTACTGGAACAGATGGAAAGACTACTACTGCAACTATCGCTAGAAATTTACTTAATTCTTATATCCCAACTGCTTATCTTGGTACAAATGGTTTTTATTGTGGAGATAAAATTTATCCTACTAATAATACTACGCCTTGTATTGAAGAGTTATATTATTATTTTTCACTTGCCAAAAATGACAATTGTAAAGTTATTGTTATGGAAGTGTCTAGTGAAGCTTTGCTTTATCATAGAGTAGATTCTATCAAGTTTGATGTTATTGGTTTTACTAACATTACAGAAGATCATTTAAATATTCATAAAACTATTGAAAATTATAGGAATTGTAAATTTAGATTGGCGTCTTTAACTAAAGAGAATGCTTCTATATTTATTAATGGTGATGATGAAAATTGTCAAATGTTGACAGTAAATAGTAAAATAAGTTTTGGTGTCAATTCTAATAATAATTGTGTCATTTCTGATGTTAAGTATTGTAAAGATAAAACTCTCTTTACAGTATCTTATCAAAATCATAATTATTCTTTTTCTAGTCCTTTTTTTGGACTTTATAATGTTTATAATGTCGTTTTGGCTTGGTTATTGGCTGGTACTTTTTCTACTCCTTATGAATCTCTTGTTAAAGATGTTTGTAGGTTAAGTCCTGTACGTGGTCGTGGTGAAGTTTTTTATGATAAGAGAGGTTTTCAAGTCTTATTAGATTATGCTCATACGGAAAATGCCATTTTAAATTTACTTCAAAGTTTGCCATCTGTTTCTCGGGTAATTGTTGTTACTGGGGCTGCTGGTGGGAGAGAAGTTGAAAAGCGTCCTAAAATTGGTAATGTTTTATTTCAATATGCTGATTATATTATTTTTACAATGGATGATTCAAGATATGAGGATCCTAGAGAAATTGCTGAAGAAATGGTTGGCTCTCATAAAGAAGATAAATATGTTTTTATTCGTAATCGACAAGATGCGATAGAATATGCTTTCTCTTATGCTAAAAAAGGGGATATCGTTGCGATAATTGGAAAAGGAAGAGATAATTATATGGCTGTTTTTGATAAAAAACTTCCTTATTCTGATTATGATGTTATTATGAAATCTTTAAAGAGAATATAAATTTTCCTTGTTTTTTCTTTTCCTTGACATTGCATAGAATTGAAATTACAATAGAATTAGATTTAGGTAATTATCCTAATCTAGATGGAGGGAATTTATGAATGGTTACATTTTCTCCATTTTACTTGTAATACTTGGATTACTTATTGGGCTTTTTATAGCGTTTGTTATAAATAGTATCAGAGTTAGTGTTGCTTCTAAAAAAGTTGCTGCTCTTATGGCCAATGCAAAAAAAGATATTGAGAAAATGAAAAGAGATGCTGCTTTAGAGCAAAAAGAGGAAGCACATAAATTAAAAATGGATTTGGATAAAGAGATTCGAGAGAAAAAAGAGGAAATTAAAGAATCTGAAAATCGTTTATTACAGAGAGAAGCTAGTATTGATAAGCGTGATGAGTTATATCAAAAAAGGGAAGCTTCTTTGGATGAACGTGAAGATAAACTTTCTCTTAAACAAGTTGAAATCCAAAATGAAAAAAGTAAAGTGGATGAGATTAAGAAACAACAACTAGATTTATTAGAACAAATTTCAGGCTTTAGTAAAGAAAAAGCTAAAGAATTAGTAATGAGTAAAGTAAAAGAAAATATGAGTAAAGAAATTGCTGAATTTATTCATGAAAGTGAAAATGAGGCTAAACTTACTGCTGATAGAACTGCTAAAGAACTTATTATTACTTCTATGCAGAAATATGCTGCGGATATTGCTGGTGATCAGACAATCACGGTTGTTAATCTTCCTAATGATGAAATGAAAGGACGTATTATTGGTCGTGAAGGTCGTAATATTCGTACGATAGAAGCTATTACAGGAGTTGATTTGATTATTGATGATACTCCAGAAGCAGTTGTTTTATCTAGTTTTGATCCTTTACGTCGTGAGATTGCACGAGTTACTTTGGAAACATTAATTAAGGATGGTCGTATTCATCCTACTAGGATTGAAGAACTTTATGATAAAGTTTGTCAAGATATGAAACAACAGATTATTGAATATGGACAAGAGGCAACTTTTGAATTAGGATTAACAAAATTTGATCCGGGATTAATTGAAATAATTGGTAAACTTCATTTTAGAACTAGTTATGGGCAAAATGCTTTACAGCATTCATTAGAAGTTGCTCATTTAGCTGGACTTCTTGCTTCAGAATTAGGTGAGAATGTTACTTTGGCGAAAAGAGCAGGACTTTTACATGATATTGGTAAAGCTATTGATCATGAAATTGAAGGAAGTCATGTTGATATTGGTGTTGATATTGCTAAAAAATATCATGAGGATCCTATTGTTATTAACTCTATTGCTTCTCATCATGGTGATGTGCCTGCTACTAGTGTTATTGCTAGTATCGTTTCTATTGCTGATGCTTTATCTGCATCTCGTCCAGGAGCAAGAAATGATTCTTTAGAAAATTATATTAAACGTCTTTCTCAATTAGAGGAAGTTGGAAATCATATTCCTGGTGTTGAAAAAACTTATGCTGTTCAAGCAGGTCGTGAGTTACGAGTTATTGTTAAACCAGATGAAGTTGATGATTTAGAGGCTCATAAAATCGCTAGAGAAGTTAAAGAGCAAATTGAAGCTAATTTAAAATATCCTGGAACAATTAAAATTACTGTTGTTCGTGAAACAAGAGCACAAGAAGAAGCAAAATAAGGCTTCTTTTTTTCGACAAAAATTATGTGGAAAGCCACATAATTTGTTTTATGTTGAACTTTTTATAATGGAAGTCTTTATTTAATGGACTTCTTTTTAAAAGTTCAACATAAATAAAAGTTCAACATAACAAAAAAAAGAAAACATATTATTTGTTTTCTTTCTTTATATCTAAGATAATTGGTAGGATAATTGGTTTTCTACCAGTTAAATTATTTATATATGGATATAACTCTTCAGTTATATCATTTTTTAATATTTGGAACGTTGTTTTAGGATCTTTTAACTCGGATTTAATTATTGTTTCAGCTTTGTCTTCAATTTTATGAATTAATTCTTCGTTTTCATTTACTAATACGAATCCTCTTGTTGTAATATTTGGTTTAATTAATAATTCTCTTTTCTTCATATTGATATTTACAATTACTACTAAGATTCCATCGTTAGCCATAATTTTTCTATCTTTAATAACGGCACTACCTATTTCACCAATTCTATTTCCATCTACATAGATATCAGCACCTGGCATACTTTTTCCTCTGGTAACTACATGGTTCTTTAAAATTAGACTGTCACCATTTTTTAGTATAAATGTATTTTCTTTTGGTATACCACAGCTAATTCCAATATCGGCTTGTCTTTTTAACATACGATAATCTCCATGGAATGGCATTAGGTATTTTGGCCTCATTAGACGAATCATTAATTTTATCTCATCTTCATTGGCGTGTCCTGATGTATGTAAGTCAGCAAGAGAACTATTTGTATATACTTTGACACCTTTTAAACATAATTTATTAATTGTTTTTGAGATACTTAAAGCGTTTCCTGGAATAGCGCTTGATGAGAATATTACTACATCATCTGGTCTTAATTTAATTTGTTTATGTGTTCCATTAGAAATTCTTGAAAGGGCTGCTAAAGGCTCTCCTTGACTTCCTGTACATAAAATTGTAACTTCTCCAGGTTTTAAATTGTTTGCTTCTTCTGGGGATACTAATAATTCTTTGTGATTAATATATCCTCCATTGATAGAAATATTGATATTATTTTCCATACTTCTACCAAAAATACATATTTTTCTGTTATGTTTGTAGCAAGTCTCAAAAATGTGTTTTACACGATAGATATTTGAAGCAAATGTAGCAATAATAATACGATTTGTTTTACATTTATCAAACATTTCTCCAAGTGTTTCATCAACCACAGATTCACTTGTTGAAAATCCTTCATTTAAAGCATTAGTAGAATCTCCAATTAATAAATCTACTCCTTGTTCTCCAAGATATGCCATCTTATATAAATCTGACATTGGTCCAATTGGAGTAAGATCAAATTTGTAATCTCCTGTTGTTACAATTCTACCATCAGGGGTTTTAATACTAATTCCATGAGAATCTGGAATAGAGTGAGTTACTCTAAAAAATTCTACTTCAATATCTTTAAATTTTAACTTTGTTTTGTCTGTATATACATATAAATTATCATATCTTATATTTTTATCCTGTAATTTTACAGCAATCAATTCTTTAGCATGATTAGGTGCATAGATTGCTGGTATTTTTACACTTTGTAATAAAAAAGGAATGGTACCAATATGATCTTCATGACCATGGGTAATTAAAAGTGCTTTAATTTTGTCTTCATTCTCTTTTAAAAATGTAAAATCAGGTAAAACATAATCTATTCCCATTAAATCGCTTTCTGCGAAACTAACTCCGGCATCAATAATTACAATTGCGTCGTTATGCATTACACAATACATATTTTTTCCGACTTCTCCGAGACCACCTAAAACAATAATTCTTGTTTCATTTGGTTTTTGCATAATAACTCCTTTCTTTTTTCGTTTCGTTAAGCTGACTTAGAAATTATACTATACTTTTCTTTTTTTGTCTAAATGTTAACGCTGTTGTTTTAACTTTTGATAATTTTGTTTAT
>CALVSS010000058.1 GCA_944359095.1 uncultured Bacilli bacterium
TTTGTTATCAACATTAAATCATATATAAGATTGCATTTAACTTTTTAAAGTTGCGTTTACTTTTTCATCTCAGCTTTGCTAGAATATTTTTAGGAAAAATCTTTTGATATAAAAAAATAATATTAAACGTATTAATATTATTTTATAAAAATTCTTTTAATTTTTCTACGGCATCTTCTTGTCTCGCTACATATTCTTGAGCTATTTTATGTACTTTAGAATCCAATTTTTTATTATTTAATATTTTTCTTCCTTCTATAATACCCATATTGGTTCCTTGTAATAATAATTCGGCAATTTTAGATGAACTATTATCCATTAGAGTTTTCATTTCTACTCCATACCAAGTTAGTACTTTATTCATAGTGTTAGTTTCATGAGGCTCTTTGTCACTATATTTAGGATACAACTTATTTATTTGATTAGATATATCTTCGTAATTCTTATACTGATTATTTAAAACTTCTTTTAAATTTTCATCTTCTACTTTATCTAATACAAAGTGTATCGCATCCATTCCCATACAAGAACCTTTATTTAATTCGTCTAATACATTCATTTCATTTTCATCCATATTAATTCCTCCACTAATAATTTGGACAAAAAAGAAAAAATTATGTATTTTAAGCTTTTCTTTTAGCTTTTACTAAATATATATTTTTACTAACTTCTTTCCCACAAGATTTTACTTTTCCTATAGCTTCCGATATAGCTAAAGAAAAAACTGAACTTGTATCTATTTTTTCACTGTTTTTAGCATTTATTTTTAGCACTTGTCTTACTTTTTCTATGGCTTTTTTATCTTGCTTATCATTTAAATATATAGAAACATTTTTTACTGTATCAAATGTTCCTCCACAGTTTTGCATTATTAAGTCTTCTTTAGCAATCAAGTAAACTACTGCATAAGTAAAATTAGATAAATAAACATATTTTGTTTTTTTGATATTTATTTTCTGTTCTTTTATACCCTCTATATTTATTCTATTGCTGTCTTTTAAAACTTCATCTGTTTTAACTATGGTACCATCGGTAAATAATACTGATTGAACAATTGGTATTTCTATTATTTGCTCCTTATCTTTTTTTCCTGGAAGATTTGGTACTTTACTATATCGAATTGCTTCTACTAATTCTAATGGTGTTCCCGGTTTTAATTCTTTAGCAATTTCTTTAAATTCATCTTTTTTTGTTAATTCTAAGTTCATAATAAATCTCCATTTTGATTTTAGGTTAACATTGTGAAAAAGTTTTGTCAACCTTGGCTAAATTTTCTAATGTTTACTCTCTAAAATATAAATATTTTAACTAGAATTCTTTCTAGAAATATTTAATAGTATACCCATACTAATCATACTGATTAATAAACTACTTCCTCCATAAGATAAAAAAGGTAAGGTAACACCCGTTACTGGAATCATACCAATAACCACCATTAGATTCATAATAGCTTGAAAAATGATTTGAAATGTCATTCCAATACATAAATATTTAGCAAATTGATCTTTACTATTTAAAGCTATTTTTATTCCTCTCCATAAAATCATGGAAAACAGTCCAACAACAATAAAGGCTCCTACTACACCAAATTCTTCAGCGATAATAGAAAAAATAAAATCTGTTTGCGGTTCTGGTAAATAAAAATGCTTTTGGATAGAGTTTAAAAATCCTGTCCCTAAAAGGCCACCTGGTCCAATAGCATATAAACTTTGTATTATTTGAAATCCTGTTCCTAAAGCATCACTCCATGGGTCAAGAAAGGAAGTTATTCTATCCATTCGATAAGGAGCTATGATAATTAATATTACAAC
The DNA here is from genome assembly GCA_944359095.1 of uncultured Bacilli bacterium. Lineage (GTDB taxonomy): Bacteria > Bacillota_I > Bacilli_A > RF39 > UBA660 > Faecimonas. The sequence continues at coordinate 1,812 of CALVSS010000058.1, forward strand.
ACCAACTACTCCAACAATACCCATACCAAGAAAAAATTTCATATTGACTCCGGCAATAAAAAGTAAAGCTAAAATTGAAACTACTAAGATACTTCCTGTTCCCATATCAGGTTGAAGCATAATTAAAGCAAATAAGAAAAATAAAATCCCTAGAATTGGAAATACTCCTTGTTTATAACTTTTTAAAAACTTATTACTATTCGTTAAATATTTACTAGTAAATATAATCATTCCCAGTTTAGCAAACTCACTTGGTTGTATTCCTAATGAACCAATTCCAAACCAACTTCTACTACCATTTCTAACGCTTCCTATTCCTGGTATTAAGACAAGAATTAATAAAATGATACAAATAAATAATATCGTATTTGCTTTTTGATAATAAATTTTATAATCAATTTTGGAAACTATCCACATAATGATAATTCCTATTAAGAAAAAGATAGTTTGATATTTTAAATAGTGAAAACTATCATTAAATTTATATTCAGCCCAAATACTAGATGCCGAATAAATCATAATAATTCCAAAAATTGCTAATGCTATGACGCTAATAAAAAGAAGATAATCAAACTTTTTATGCATATTATCACCTTAATTTATTATATTTTTTTTCATAAAAAAAAGAACTATTGCTAGTTCTTTGCTACTATCGATACTAATAACCAATCATATTCTTCTGTATTATAAATGGTGCCACAATAGGAACATTTTCCTGTATTATTAACATCCATAGGCGCTCCACAGCTTGGACACTTTCTAACACTTTTTTCTGTCTTTGCAGCCTTATTTTTTCTAAATACCAAAGTATTTGTTCTTTCTACCCTACTTCTATTATTTCCAGCCTTATACTCTTTTGTTGTTCTATCTATTGTGTAATCCATATATCTAGATATTAAAGTTACAGTAATTTCATAATAATCTTTTTGTTCTTCTATATTAGAAATATATGAGTCTTTTACATTTAATTCATCATACATTTGAATACTATTTTCTATTCTTAATTTTTCTAGTTTTTCTGTTAATTTGTTAAAGACTTCATTTCCTACTTTATGTTTTACTCGTTCTAAATTTTCTGTCATAATAGCAGTTAATATCATAATAAATGTATTATCTACTTTGGCTATAAAAGAACTTTCTGAAAATGTAGGATCTTTTACTACTAATTCTTCTATTGTCATTTTTGACCTTTGGCCTCCTTTTTACTTAATACCCAATCTTTAGATACTTTATTAACAATGCTACCACAGTATTCACATTTTTGAGAGGCTGTATCTTTTAACTTAGCTCCACAATTTGGACAAGTATCTCTAGTTACTTTATTACATACAAATACTAATTCATAATGCATTAATATTTTTACTTGCTTATTACCTCTAACAACTAACTTATTTTTTACGATGTAATCATAGAAAGATACTTTTAATTCCATTGTTACAGTAATTTGATTGTTTTCTTCTTTGATATCTGTAATCATTGAATCTAAATAAGTAAAGGTTTCCATAATATTTTGTTCATTTTTTACTTTTAATGTATCTAGTTGCATTTGATATTGATTATATAGTTCGTCTGTTAATTTTGTTCTTAATTTATCATAATTAAAATTCATCCAAGCCATTTGAATATCTATATAATCTTGATATCTGTTTTGTAAAAATACTTTGGCATCATAATCTGGAAGAATACTTTTTATCTTATCTATTGGTACTTCTTTTGTATGATCTAGTTTCGTATCTGGACGATATGCTACTCGATTATTTTTCTTTGCTGATGATGCTATACTTAATACAATTACTATAACAATGGTAGTTATAATAATTAGAAATGCAAATCCTGAAGAGACTGTACCTCCCCCAGAACCACTGTATCCTCCTGATGAATATGACCAATTATCATCACTACTATCCCAACTTGAACTACTGTCCCAACTAGATCCACTATCCCAACTACCGCCAGAGTCATAACTAGAATCAAATCCTGAATCTGCTTTTACTGGCATAATTATGAGTGCTGTAATAGTTATTAATAACGTTAGACTTATAATTATTCCTTTTATTTTTTTCATACTGCTCACCTTTTTTATTATTCTATTTTTATTGTATCACGGTTTTTTTAATAATAAAAAAAAGACATCACCGTTTGACATCTTTTTACAACCAGACTCCAAAGATAATTCCGGCCATAGCTAATAGTAGGCCACCAACCCAGAATAATTTTACAATATCTGTTTCTTCCCATCCTAATTTTTCAAAATGATGATGGATTGGAGTCATTAAAAATACTTTTTTATGAAATATTTGAACTGAGAATGTTTGAATAATAACAGTTAGTGTTTCTATTACAAAAATTCCAGCAACTACTAGTAGCGTCAATTCTCTATGGGTTAAAATAGCGATTGCTCCCATAGTTGCTCCTAAAGCTAGGGAACCAGTATCTCCCATAATTACTTTGGCCGGATGAGTATTATAAATTAAATATCCTAGTAGACTTCCTACTAAAACTAAACTGAAAATTCCAATTTCTTCAAAACCAACTGTTAAAGAAATTAAACTGAAGGCAATATAGGCAATGGCCGATAAACCACCTGCTAAACCGTCCAAACCATCCGTTAAATTAACAGCATTACTTGCTCCTACTAAAACAAATAGGATAAATAAGCCATATAACCAGCCCATTTCTAAATCAATATGTAGTGTTCCTACTACCCAGGATGTTTGACCACCATTTCTCATATATATATAGAAAAATCCAATAGCAATCAATACTTGCATGATTAATTTTTGATAGGCCGTTAATCCCTCATTTTGTGCTCTTTTAATCGATAAAAAGTCATCTAGGAAACCAATACAGGCATAACCTAGGAAAACTAGTAAAACGATACCAAGATTTGCTGTATATGAAATTTTATCTGTTAATGCTAATGCAATAGTTGCGATAGTCGTCGGAATAATAAAGATTAATCCTCCAATGGTTGGTGTTCCTTCTTTTTTACGATGGGCTTCTCCTACAAATACACTAATTTTTTGACCAAATTTTAGCTTTTTTAATATAGGAATTAGAATTAACCCTAATACAGCAGAAGATAAAAAACCAATCATTATCGCAAAGACAGCCTTGGTTAATAATAACATTTCGTTCACTCCGTTTCTCTTGGAATATTATATCATACTTCTGAAATTATTATGCAACTTTTAACTTTTTAGACAAAACTTTACATTTCTTCTACTTTTGACATTGTTTTTACTTTTTCTTTATTTTCTTCTAATAATTTTTCTTGATTTTGCTTTGTCTTTTTTAATTCTTCTTCTTTTTCTTGCATTTCTTTTCTTATTTTTTTTAAATTTCCTATTAGTTCCTGATATTCAGGAATTTCATAATTTTGAAACTCAATTTCTATTTGATTTATCATTTCTTCTATTTTTTTTGATGTTTTTAATAATAAATCTATAGTATTATCTATCCTAATAAGATTTTCTTCTAATTCTTTTTGATAGTTTGTTACTTCAATGACACGATATCTTTTTTTCTTATATTTTGGAGATAATATTTGCTTTAAAAAATAAATATAAGCAGCAGTTGATGAGGCCATTACTTTAGCACTTCTATTTCCAGGAATTAACATAGGTAAAGTTAATAATGATAATAACTTTTTACTTTGCTTATTCATAGCTTTTACTTGATATGTTGCTTTCTCTGTTATAGAAACTGAATTTTTAACTTTCTCTTCTAAGTCTATTAGTAAATTATCCTGGTCATTTTGAAAAGCAATCAGTTGATTATTAAAATTTTCAAAACTATTAAAACGTTCTTTTAATAAATTAAATTGTTCTTCATTTAGCTCTAATTTATCTTTTTTTATTTCTACTTTTTCTGATAGATTTATAGCCTGAAGTTTTGCTTCTTCTACTTTTCCTGCTAAAAGTATATAGAGATTGGAATCTTTTATTGATTCTACTTCCTGTTTGTTTTGAAATTCATCCATATAACTATCGATTAAATCTGTTAATTCTTGATTATCTTCTAAATCTATTTTAATCTTTTCTTTTAACTCTTCTAACTTTTCTATGACAGTATTTACTTGATTTAATAAATCTTCTGCTGTCTTTTTTTCTGGTACTTGATTTGACTGCTCTTCTAGTACTGTAGTCTCATATATAATATTTTTAAATTCTCGTTTTATTTCTTTAAATCTATTTTCATAATTACTGACTATTTTTTTATCTGCTTCTTTTTTTAAAAATTCATCCTTTGGAGCCGTTTCTTCTACTTCTTTGATAGGAATCCTATCTTGTTTTATTTCTTTTACTTCTACTTCTGTAACTGGATGAATATTTTTTTCTTCTAGTCCTTCAAACGACTCTTTTTTATCTGCTTGATGTAATTCTTCTATTTCTAGACTCTTTTCTTCTTTTCTTTCTTCGTTTTTAGAAATTCTAGTATTTAATACTGTCTCTATAATATTTCCACCAATAGAGATAGGAATATCGAAGAAAAGAGATGCAACTTGAAGATTTTTTACTTCTTTTTCTAATTTTTTTATTTTTTCTTTTTTTTTTTTTTGGAAGTTTTCTTGTTGTTTTTTTTTTTTTTCTTTGGTAATAATTATTGTTCTTTTTTTATCTTGTCTTCCGCCTTTACTTCCTATTGTCTCATTCATTGTATTCACCAGTTTAAGTTTATCATACTTTTTTATCCTTTTATATAATTTCTATTTATTTCTTTTGTTCTTGGTGTCAAATTATTCTAATAATAAACGAACAGTTCCCCCTTCTTCTAGTTTTTCTCCCGCTGATGGAGATTGTGCGGCAACAGTTTTTCCATTTCCAGAATATTCAATAGTAAATTTAGTTAGTTTTTTCTTGGCTTCTTCTACAGTTTTGCCTACTACGTTTGGAACTTTATGTGTTGGTATATCTGTCCATTCTAAATCTTTTTTCATTTCTCCGTCTTGTCTTTCTATGTTTAAGGCATCAATAATATCTAGTAGGATTCTTCTTGCTATTGGTGTAGTCGTATAACTAGATAAGAGAGCAGTATTTTTGGGATTATCAATGGCTAGATATAAAACTGCTTGTGGATCATTGGAAGGTACTACTGCCATAAATGACATAATGTAGTTTCCAACTAAATATCTACCATCTTGCACTTTTTGAGCTGTTCCAGTTTTTCCACCAATTCGATAGCCTTCAATATAAGCACTTTTTCCTCCTCCTTTTGCGACTACACTTTCTAAAGCATGGCGCATAATTCTTGATGTCTTTTTACTAATTACTTGTCTAATTTTTTTCTTTTTTGTTTCCTCTATAATACTTCCTGTTTCTTTATCTGATATACTTTTTACAATATATGGCTCATATAATGTCCCACCATTAACGACTGCAGAAACTGCTGTTACTTGTTGTAACGTCGTCTATTAAATGAAACTTTCTACCTAAATTATCGGAGAATATATTTATGCTTTCTCCTGTTTTAATATAAATATCTAGTTTTATCTTTTTATCGGTTTCTTTATAAACATAGATTCTATCAATTAATTCATTAAAAATATCACTGAAACACTCATCATCATTTAAGCAATTATCTAACATCTTTTTTAGTTCATTAATTTTATTTTCTATATAATTTTTATCTTGCTTATTATTTTGTAATTCATTCAGTTTGTTTTGATTAGTAATTATTTCTTCATTAATCAAATCTACTTGTTTTTTATAATCTTCTTTAGATAAATATTCTTCCATAACAAGTTCTAATAATTTATCTTTTTTATTATTTTATATTAAAATTTTAGACTCTATATTTTTTATTTCAGATTCATTATT
>CALVSS010000059.1 GCA_944359095.1 uncultured Bacilli bacterium
GAATACATGATTTTATTTACTTAAAAAATATATTGTACCATTTTTTACATATTATTTTTTATGCGATTGCCATATAATTTAGTATAATTATTTGACAAATGGATAAAATTATAGTAGTATTAACCTATCGGATTTAAAATTATGAGGAAAAGAAGTAACTATTTCTAAGCCTTAATAGAGAGCTTATGGTTGGTGGAAATAAGTGAGGATGGATAGTGAATAACATTTCTGAATGCTTAAAGAATTGAGTAGACTAAGCCGGTTGTAAACCGTTATTTTTACTAGATTTGATTGAATCGAAAAGTGATTATGAAGAGTAATTTTCTTTATAATAAATTGGGTGGCACCGCGGAAGACTAGTTTCGTCCCATAGTACTATATAGTATTATGGTATCGACTAGTCTTTTTATTTTATTGAGGAGGAATTATTATGGTAATTGATGCAAAAGAATTATATGAAAAAATTGATGAGTTTATGGATCAGGAAGTTACATTACAAGGATGGATTCGTAATCATCGTAAACAGAAAGAGTTTGGATTTATAGATTTTTCTGATGGTACTTGTTTTAATCATATTCAAGTTGTTTATGATAATAAGTTAAAGGATTTTTTAGATATTCAAAAATATCGTGTTGGTAGTGCTATTGAAGTACTTGGTAAGGTTGTTGCTTCTCCTAAAGAAGGACAAGTATTTGAAATTCAGGCTAGTAAGGTTATTTTATTAGGAGATTGTCCGGAAGATTATCCTATTCAACCAAAGAAACATTCTCGTGAGTTTTTAAGAGAACAAGCTTATCTTAGACCTAGAACTAATCTATTTCAGGCCGTCTTTAGAGTAAGAAGTGTTGCTGCTTATGCAATTCACAAATATTTTCAAGAACATGGTTATGTATATTTTCATGCTCCATTAATAACTGCAAGCGATTGTGAAGGAGCAGGTGAGATGTTTCATGTTACTTGTATGGATTTAGAAAATGTTCCTAAAGTAGATGGTAAAGTAGATTATAGTAAGGATATGTTTCTTAAACCTGCGTCTTTAACTGTTTCTGGTCAATTGGAAGCTGAAACCTTTGCTTTAGCTTATAAAAAGACTTATACTTTTGGTCCAACTTTTAGAGCAGAACATTCTAATACTAAAGTTCATGCTAATGAGTTTTGGATGATTGAACCAGAAATTGCTTTTTGTGATTTAAAACAGAATATGGATATTATGGAAGAAATGTTAAAGTTTGTTGTTCGCTATATTTTGGATCATTGTCAAGATGAAATGAAGTTTTTGGATAAATTTGTTGAAAAGGGATTGATTGAAAAACTTACTAAATTAGTTCATTCTAAATTTACTAGAATTACTCATAAGGAAGTTATTGATATTTTACAAAAAGCTGATGTTAAATGGGAGTTTGAACCTAAGCAAGGGGAAGATATTGCTAAAGAACATGAAAAATATATTACAGAATATTTTGGTGGACCTGTATTTATTACGGATTGGCCTAAAGATATTAAGGCTTTCTATATGAAGCAAAATCCAGATGGTAAGACAGTTGCAGCTGTTGATTTGGAAGTCCCTGGTGCTGGTGAAATTATGGGTGGATCTCAAAGAGAGGAAGACTATGATAAATTAGTTCGTCGTATGGATGAATTAGGTATGGATAAGAGTGAACTTGATTGGTATATTAACCTTCGTAAATTCGGTGGCTGTGTACATTCTGGTTTTGGTATGGGATTTGAACGTATTTTAATTTATTTAACTGGTGTTGAAAATATTCGTGATGTTATTCCTTATCCAAGAACACCTGGTAATTGTGATTTTTAAGTTTACAATGAAAGTTGTAAACTTTTTTTATTTTTGTTTTATTTTTTTTATATCGTGATATACTAACTTTTGCGAAAGAAGGTTTTTATGGAAAAAATTTACAATTATATTTTACAGAAAGAAAGCCATATAGGACTTCTTAGACCAAGTAATGAGGATAGTGTTGTTTGTTTGGTTCATCATTTGGATGATCGAATTAAACTTTTAGCTGTTGCGGATGGTATGGGAGGAAAACACTATGGAAATATTGCTTCTAATTATGTGATTCAAAAGTTTGGTCATTGGTTTTTAGAACAAGAACTTTCAGCTTTTTCTGATGTTTTTGAAGTAAAACAAAAATTAATTAATTTAGTTATGGAATGTAATCAATATCTTATTTCTAAATATGGTAGTGAACAAGTTGGTACAACGCTTACGTTAGCTTTGGTATTATTAGAAGATACTATTTTAGTTCATTTAGGAGATTCGCGTTGCTATTTCTATAAAAATGGGGAAATTAAGCAAGTCAGTGAAGATGATAGTGATGTTTGGTTATATTATCAATATCATAAAGTTAATAAAGAATGGTTACGCTATTTTTCTTCTAGTAATGTCATTAATAATTGTATTGGTATATCGTTAGGTCTTTGCAGACCACATGTTTATATTTATCCAAATCGAAGTTACGAAACATTGCTTTTAACGACAGATGGAGTTACTGATTTACTTACAGATTCCAAATTGCAACAAATTATTAGAAAAGAAGATATTCGTTTTGTACCTAAACGAATGATTGATGAAGCTGTTTTTGTTGATCAAAATTTATTTATTCCTTCGGAATTAAAAAAATATTCTTTTGATCATTATATTGTTCCAGTTCATGGAAGAGATAATGCTAGTGTTGCGTTGCTTTCTAAAATTTAAATTTTAGAATATTTTTTTTTCTTTTGTTCATTCTAATTATTAGGAGGGATGAATAATGAAAAAATATGGAAAGATTGTTCTTGGCTTTTTATTTTTATTAGTGGTTGTTGCTGGATGTAGTAATACTATGAATACACCAACTAGTAAAGTAGAAGAATTTTTTAGTAAATATCAAAATATGGATGATGATGTTGCTACACAATTAGATCAAGTTTTAAAAGATGATACTACGATGAGTGATGAGCAAAAAGAAAAGTATCGAGCTTTAATGGAAAAACAATATCAAAATTTATCTTATAAAATAGAAGATGAGACTATTAATGGAGATAATGCTACTGTTGATGTTGAAATTAAAGTATTAGATTATGCTACAACGATTAATAATGCTAAAAAATATTATGAAGAACATAAAGATGAGATAGAAAATGAAAATAAAGAAAATAAAGAGGATAATACTAATGTTGTAGAAGATGCTATTGATGATGCTGGTACAGCTATTAAAGAAAGTTCTGCTTATATTGATTATAAGTTAAAAGAATTGGAATCAGTTAGTGATACTACAACTTATACAATTACTTTTTATTTGACTAAAGAAGATGGAAAATGGCAATTACAAGATATTTCAGATTTAGATTTACAAAAAATTCATGGTTTATATGAAGGATAGTTTAGGACTTTAATTAAGTCCTTTTCTTGTTTTTAAATACTTTTTATGTTATATATTATATAGTTAGGAAGGTAGATATGAATATTGAAATATCGTTAGAAGAAAAATTAGAAATTTTAAAGAGAATGTTTTTATCTGAAAAAGAGGAAGCTGTTCGTAATACGATTTTAAAAGAAATTAGAGAGACTGAGGAATGTATTCATGCAAGAGATGAGTTGGAAAGAAAAATTAATAACTAAAGAAAGTGAGGCAATGAAAAATTGTCATTGTTCATCGTGTGGGGGAGACTCTTTTGATTCTAATTTTTGTTGTCAATTTTGTGGTAATGAAAATACTACTTTAAAAGAGGATATTCATGATATTTCTTCTATAATTAAAGATTTTCAGGGAAAAGAATTAGAAGAACCTTTGATTGTTATTACGTTAGAGAAATTAAAAGATTTTCATTCTTTAGTTTCTCCTTTATCACAGCAAGAAATTGATAAAGCTTATTTATCTTGGGCGAAAGGGATTCTTTCTGTAGATAAATTTTCATCTTCCGAAGAGGAAGAGGTTCGTTATTTATTTCAAGATGCTGATTTATATCAAGATCAAGTTGCTATTACAATACAAGATAAGATTATTATGGATACCGTGTTACGTAAAGGTCATTATTCTCGTGAAGTAATAACAGAAGCTTTATATCATTTCTTTTATCAGATTGTTAAACCCTGGGTTAAAAGAAGCGATGTTTCTTCTTCAAAATTAGATAATGATATAGCTGGGCTCACTTTTTCTAATGAGGTAAAAATTTCTCACGATGATATTCAAAACTTGATTTTACATGGTTCTAGTAATGTTATTAATACGATTGGTCATGAGGCTAGGCATGTCTTTCAAAATTATAAAATGATGCATAATATAGTAGAAAATAAATATGATTTGTTTATGCTATATGATACTCTTGTAGACTTTTATACTAAAGGTGCTTATTGGGATAATTATTATAAACAGTTTGCAGAAATAGATGCTAGAATTTTTGGTTATGCAGTTGAAGAAAAGTTTTTAAATATGTATGGATATACATTATCTTCCATTAGTAAAGAGAAAAATAATGCAGATATGATGTTGTTGGCACAAGAAGATACTATGAGAGTTATTGATGGAAAAGAAGTTCTGTTAGAAAATCAATTACTTTCTATTTTAAATGAAAATTTAGATCTTATAAGTATCCTCAACTACATTATGAATTTATTAAAAATCAAGAGGAAATTCGTTTTAAAACAAAAGATGAACTAGTTGATAATTATATATTGAATAAGGATAAGACTAAAGATCAATTGTTATTGGAATTGGTTGTTCGTGGTAAAAGAAGAGAAGAGTTGAAAAGAAAAAATGATATTCATAATTCAGTAAGTAAATAAAGATATTTGTATCTTTTTTTCTTTTGTTTGTACTTGTAAATGTTTGTAAAAAAAGTTATAATTATTTTATAGTAGAATAGAGGGTGTTAGCATGATTGGAAAGATAGAAGAAATTATTGATAATAGTGTAACAATTAAATTAAGTATTAATATTAATGAACAACCTAATTTAGTTAATTTGCATGTAGTTTTTGAGGATGATAGTCCTAGAAAAGTTGTTGCGGAAATTGCTAATGTTAATCAAGAAAAGATGCTTGCTAATGTTGTTGGTGAAATTAATAATGGATTTTTTACTCCAGGAGCTAGTTCTAAGCCATCTTTTAAATCTAATGTTCGTTTGATTAAAGCAGATGAGTTAGCTTTACTTTTTGGTAAACAAGAAACAGAATTTGGATTTACTAACTTTGGTACTAGTAATGTTTATACTGGTTATCGAATCAATGTTCCTATTAATGAGTTTTTTAATTCTCATTTTGCTATTTTAGGAAACTCTGGGGCTGGTAAAAGTTGTACTGTAGCGTCCATTTTACAAAAGCTTTTTGTTAGTAGTCCAGCAGCTCCTATTAATTCTGCATTATTTTTCTTTGATGCTTATGGCGAATATACACATGCTTTCAGTACGCTTCATCAAAAGAATCCTGATTTGAATTATAAAGCTTATACAACTAATGTTTTTGACCCAGATTGTGAGATTTTAAGAATTCCTGCTTGGCTATTAGATGTTGATGATTTGGCTTTATTATTGGATGCTACAACTCCTGCTCAACTTCCTATTTTGGAAAAGACTTTGAAGTTAGTTCCTATTTTAACAGGTAATTCTGAAATTGTTACGAAACGTAAAAATGATATTATTGCGAGAGCTTTACAAGATATTTTATTAAGTGGTAATGATTCTACTAAGATTCGTGACCAAGTAATAGCTGTTCTTACTAAATTTAATACTACAGAATTAAATTTGGAAAGTACTATTGCTCAACCAGGATATGTTCGTACTTTAAAACAATGTTTATATGTTGATAAAACTGGAAAGATGCAAGAAATGGAACTTGTTGTAGAATTTATCCGTGGCTTTATTTCTGAAGACCAGGAAGAAGTTAGAGAAGAGGATATGAATAAATTCTATAGTTTAACTGATTTGGAACATGCTATGGAATTTGCCCTTATTAGCGAAGGTGTATTAAAGAGTGATAAAGTTTTTGATACAGCTAATGTTATGAGTGTTCGTCTTCATTCTTTGGCTACAGGGGAAAATAAAGAATACTTTTCTTATCCTAAATATATTACAAAAGATCAGTATATTGAGTCTTTAATTATCGATTCTACTACGAATTCTAGAGCTCAAATTATTAACTTTAATATTAATTATATTGATGATAGATTAGCTAAAGTTATTACCAAGATTTTATCCCGTATGTTATTTTTAAAGGCTAGTGTTACTAAACCTCGTGGGTGTATGGCATATCATATTATTATTGAAGAAGCTCACCGTTATGTACAACATGATACTGATGTTGAATTACTTGGTTATAATATATTTGAACGTATTGCTAAGGAAGGTCGTAAGTATGGTGTCTTTTTAGGACTTATTACACAAAGACCTAGTGAACTTTCTGATACTTGTGTTTCTCAATGTATGAACTTTGTTATTCTTAGAACTTTACATCCTACGGATTTAAAATATATTAAAGAAATGGTACCTAATGTTTCTTCGGAAATTGTTTTACAACTTAAAAATTTAAAACCTGGTAATTGTATTGCTTTTGGAAGTGCTTTTCAGGTTCCAACTTCTATGTATATTGATTTACCAAATCCTAGACCACTTTCTAATAACGTTGATTTAACAAAGGTTTGGTATCAAAAATATAATCCGGATGCTTTAGTTTCAAATACAGGAATTACTGCTGGTGCTAGAACAAATCCTGTTCAACCTCAGTCAGTTGCTACTGTTGCTGCTTCTATGCCAGAGATTAATAATCGTTTTATACAAGCGGCATAGTTGTTTAGTTATTTTGTACTTTCTATTTTTGTAAATATGTGATAGAATAATATTTAGGTAAATAAGATAAATTGGAGGATAGGACTATGGCTTTAGATAAATTAAAAAACTTATTCGGTGGGGAAGAAGAATCAGTAGAAGAAGGTACTGATGAAGAATATTACTCTACATCTAGAGAAGAATATCATGAAGAAAATGGTGTTGCTGGTAGCAAGATGATGTTATTAGAACCACGTGCTTATTCAGAAAGTCAACAGATTGCTGATTATTTAAAGAGTCGTTCTGCTGTTGTTGTTAATTTAAAACGTGTAACTCCTGATCAAGCCAAAAGAATTGTAGACTTTTTAAGTGGTACTATTTATGCTATTGGTGGAGATTTACAAAAATTAGGTGGCGGTATCTTTTTGTGTACACCTAATAATGTTAATGTAGAAGGTAAGATTAGTGATGATGCTGGTCCTGCTAAGACTACAAAAGCAAGTAAGAAAGAAAAAGAAGATGAATTTGATTTTTAGTTAATTTTTGATAGTGTGAAAAGTTTTATGGAAAACTAGACATACTAGATGAAAATGATATTGAGACGAAAATCTTAATTCAAAAC
>CALVSS010000060.1 GCA_944359095.1 uncultured Bacilli bacterium
CAGTAAAAAAGAGCAAATTTAATTAAAAAGAAAAAGATTTATGTATAAGGGAAGATAAAACGACATAAATCTTTTTCTTCGCAAAAATTTACCACGCCAAAAAGAGTGTAAATACACTGTAAAAATTTCCACCACTAGTTTTCAACTCCCCTGAAATATGTTATACTTTAATCATCAAATCTTAATTGAAAGTTCAAATCTAAACAATTAAAATTTGAGATTGTGTTGGAAGTAAGCGTGGTGAAAATTTGAGAGCTTACTTCTTTTTTTGATATTCCACGCATCTCTTTTAAAAGAATAGAACCATATTCTAATAATTGTCTAATAATATGTGCAATTTGAATTAAATAGTATTGGATTTTTAAACCAACAATATGTCTACTACTTACATGGGAAATGCAAAAAGTCCCATTTTTTTGTTGATTAAAGCCTTCGTTTTCAATCTTCCACCTGCGTCTACCCATATTAACAATTTCTTCTATATTATTGTCTTTAATATTAAGGTTACTAATATAATGAAAAGTAGTAGTTTTATTATTGGTAGTTTCTATATATTTAAACACATCAAAAACATTACCGTTAAATTCTATATTTTTAGATAGGTAATAATTTTCTTTCTTAGTTTCATTGTAGTAATTGATATTATCAGTAAATTGTTCATAGACATTTTTAAGTCTATCTTTCTTAAGATTAAATATATAATACCACTTATTTTCTTTACAAATATTAATTATCGGAGTAGTAGCATATAAAGCATCTCCTGTAATAATAAATTTTAGTTTAGGAAAATTCTTCTTAAGTCTTGGAGCCATTCTTTTAAAGGCATTAATCTCACAATCTTGTTTATCATTTTCATTATTCAATTCCTTATTTTCTATCCATTCAGAGTCAATACTAATAACAATATTACCAAAAACGATTTTAGCTTCTAAAACATATTTATAATATTTAGTAACACCATTTTTAGTCTTAGAAATACAATTACCATTCAAGTTATAATCATGACTAGATAGACCAGTAGCATCTACTAATACTTGAATAGCCCCTTTATATCTAAATCTATCAAACATTTTACTTCTAATTAAAGCCTTTACCATATATTTCCTAATATCTTCTATTTCTTCTATAGAAAGAGTTTCAATAACATCTTGAATAGTTTGCCAATCAGGAACTTCTTTCAGTTCTTGATTACAAATAGAAGATAAATTTTGAATAGCTTCATCAGTATTAAATTTTTGATTAATACCTTTCATAGTAGTAATACCACATATTAAAGATAATAATCTAATCATTATAATAGTTCTCATCTTATATGTAATATAACTTTTATGTCTTTTATCAGTTAATTTACTAAATAAGTTTTCTAACTGTGGAAAATATTTTCTAATTATCTTTAAAATTTCCCTTAATAGATTTTGATCTTTTAGTAATATTCTTCTTTGTTTTCTAGTAAGAGGTTCTTTAGTTTTCTTGAATTTCTTACCTGATTTAATTGTAATATCTTTATCTTGGTATTCTTTCTTTAATTCTCTTTCTTTTTTTCTTCTTATACTTCTAGGCTCATTTGCATATTTTTGTATTTCTTCTTGTAATTGTTTCTCTTCCTTTTTACTTCTTTTTTTCATTACTACATCCTTTCTTATTATGTAGTAATAATTATATCAGATTTTCTTTGCGAAGAAATTTACTCTTTTTTGCTGTCACAATGGATTTCTATTTTTTTTCACAAAAGTATGATATACTAAATATATTATGAAGAAAGTAGGCTAAATATGAAGATAGAAGAAAATAGAATTGTATATGAACAAGATAATCAAGAAATAGGAGAAATAGAATTTAAAGAAGTAAAACCTGGTGTTGTAGATGTATATCACACTTATGTAGACCCAGATTATCAAGGACAGCATATTGCAAGTAAATTAGTAGAAGAACTATTTAAAAAACTAATAAAAGAAAATAAATTAATTATTCCAAGTTGCAGTTATGTAGATCACTGGGTAAAAAAGCATCCCGAATATCAAGATAAGATTTATCAACAACAATAATATAAAAAACTAAAAAAGGAGTTATGTGCAGTATGGACCAAGAAAGTATTGGAAAATTTATTTTAGAATTACGTAAAAAAAATAATTTAACCCAAAAACAACTAGCAGACAAATTAAATGTTACTGCACAAGCAGTATCTAAATGGGAAAATGGTAGAGGTATCCCTGATATAGAAATACTACAAAAGATAAGTATAGAATTTAATGTAAATATAGATAGTATTTTAAAAGGAAAAGAAATAAAGAAAAAGAAATATATAAAATATAGTTTTATCTTAATTTTTATATTTATTTTATTAATAATTATTATTTATCTATTAATAAAATCAAATGATTATAGTTTTACTGACGTAAAATCAATTAATAAAAACTTTAATGTAAATGGAGTAGCAGCATATTCACAAGATAAAAATTCTATTTATATTTCTAAAATAGAATACTTAGATGGCAATGAAGATGAAAAATATATTGGTATGGAATGTATTTTATATGAAAGTCATGACAATTTAGAAGAAAAAGTATCTCAATGTGGTTCCCTAAAAAATGAAAGTGAACCAAAAACCCTACAAGAATTATTACAAAAAACAGAATTTAAAGTAGAAAACTTTTCTTGTACTAATAGTAATATTAAAAATAGTAAATTATATATAAGTATTAATGTTTTAGATACAAAAGGAAAAATAACGACATATAAAGTACCATTACAATTAACAGGAAGTTGTAACTAAACGCATCGTTTACTAAATTAAACGGTACGTTTATTTTTTTATTATAAAAATAAGTTATACTGAAAAAAAGGAGATGAATTATGAAAAAAATTAAAAAAATAATTTTATTAGTAATTGCTATAATAGGTGTTTTAGCAATCATTGGATTATTTACATTAAATAACTTATCAACAAGTCATGAAAAATTAGCTTTAGTAAATAGTCTAAGAACAGAACAAGCAGAAAAAGAAAAGACTTTTAAGAGTAAAGGATATACATTAGATAATCCCAATGTAATTGTAGATCCTTATGATAATTCCCCATTAACTGCTTTAGTAATTTTTGAAACAAAAAAGAATGAAAAAGTAAAAATAACCATAGAAGGAAAAGATGATTTAACAACATATACTCATGAATTTGCTAAAGAAAAAGTACATTATATACCAGTTTATGGTTTATATGCAGATAAAGAAAATACAGTAATAATAGAGTGTGGAGATGAAAAGAAAGAATTAAAAATTAAAACGGATCCACTACCAGAAAACTTTATATTACCAACCTCTGTAAAAAAAGAAGAAGATAAATTAACAAATGATTTATACTTTTTTACTCCATCTAGTACTGGTTATACTTGTGCTTATGATACAAATGGAGATGTTCGTTGGTATTTATCTAACAAAGCTACATGGGAAATTAATAGACTAGAAAATGGTCATTTATTAGTAAGTACAGAAAGATTAATTAATAGTCCATATTATTTAACAGGATTATATGAAATGGATATGTTAGGTAAAATTTATGTAGAATATAGCCTACCTGGAGGATATCATCATGATTATTTTGAAATGCCTAATGGTAATCTTTTAGTCGCAAGTGATAATTTTAATAACAGTAAAGGAACAGTAGAAGACTATATAGTAGAATTAGATAGAAAGACTGGTAAAGTTATTAAAACATTTGATTTAAAAGATATATTAAACATGGAAGATGGAAAAAGTGAAAACTGGACAGATTATGACTGGTTCCATAACAATTCTGTTTGGTATGATGAAAAAACAAATTCTATTACTTTATCAGGAAGACATCAAGATGCTGTCATAAATATTGATTATGATACTAAAAAATTAAATTGGATTATAGGAGATCCAACAAATTGGAGTAAAGAATATCAAAAATATTTCTTTACTCCAGTAGGAGATAACTTTGAATGGCAATGGAGTCAACATGCTGCAATGATTACTCCAGAAGGATATGTATTTATTTTTGATAATGGTAATAATAAATCCAAAGAGAAAGAAGACTATGTAAAAGCCGAAGATAGTTATTCTAGAGGAGTTATGTATAAAATAGATACCAAGAAAATGACCATAGAACAAATTTGGGAATATGGAAAAGAAAGAGGTTCAGAATTTTATTCTCCATATATTTCTGATGTTGATTACTTAGAAAAAAATCATTACATTGTTCATTCAGGTGGAATTGTATATGTAGATGGGAAAAATTCTAATCAACCAGCAGGAATTAGTGGAGCCGATAAATTAGTAAGTGACACAGTAGAAATTTTAGATGATGAAGTAATTTTTGAAATAAAATTACCAACAAATAATTATCGAGTAGAAAAAATGCCTTTATATGGTAATGATACTTTTAAGTTAGGAAAAGCAACATCAAAAGGAACATTAGGAACAACTAAAATAGATAACACAAGATTTGGATTTATAACTAATGCTAAAAAGATAGATAAAGAATATTTATCTCATGAAATAACTTTAAAAAATGAAGAAGATAGATTAGAAATAAAAGGAAGATTTAGAAGAGGAACAGAAGTAAAAGTTTTACTTTACCAAACTGGAATTATAAAAGAATATGAAGTACCAATTAGTAAAAAGCCATATACAGCAATGTGTGTAGATATCTTTACAGAAGAAGAAAATAAAAATGGTATTATTGTAACAAAATATATAAATAAAGAAAATTTATCAGGAAAATATACCATCTATCTACAAATTAATGATACAATATATAAAACAGATAAATATATAGAAGGATAAAGGTGATACAATGAAACAACAATAGAAAAAAGAAATGATATTTGCCATAGCAGCAATCGTACTAATTATCGCAATCGTAACAGTCATATTTTTAATAGGGCCAACAAAACCAAATAGAATTAGAAGAAGATTAATAGATCAAACAGCTGAAAACATCAAATTTAAAAATAAAAAGCTAAATGTTTATTTCTTCTATGGAGAAGGTTGTCCACACTGTGAAGAATTAATTAATTACTTAAATACACTACCAGAAGAATACGATGATTATTTTGACCTATATACAATGGAAGTATGGTATGATGAAGAAAATAGTAAACTAATGGAAGAAGTATTATCAAAATTAAATCAAGAACCAAGTGGTGTACCTTGTTTAATTGTTGGAGACCAAGTATTCTTTGGTTATTCCAATAAAATAGGAAAAGAAATCAAAAAAGCAATTAGACAAGCGTATGATAGTAAACAAAGATATGATGTATATAAAGAATGTAAAAGGGCATGATGAAAGTCATGCTTTTTTGGTGTGCCGTGCATGCTATATATCTAGTTGGTGAAAGTCCAACACACGCGTAAGTATCGACGAAGTGTTAGAGAAGCACAAAGCATCGGTCGTGAGGCTCGGGGCTAAAGGAAGTGTGAAACAAAATCGAGGGCTAACGAACAGAAACTTACTATAAGGCTGTATAAACGGATAAGGTTGCCAAACAAACTAAAGTCCAAAAGATACTCGTAACTTTATGCAGTAAAGTAAGTAGCTAATCGAGGAAAGATATATGGCTTACCACGGGAGGTCTTACGGACAGTTAAGGAGAACCCTATTAAGAAAACTGGTCGAAAAAAGGTTTGTCGTAAGAAGTCAGCAGAGGTCGTAGTACTAGGAAACTAGGAAGGACTGAATAATTTGTAGTTTCAACTACTGAAATTGAATTAGGCTATAATCAGAATAAATACATGGGTAAAAGTTAGCGTATCTAATAAATGAATCCTATAAAAGATGTTAGCTTATGTGCGAAATTAGAAAGGTGGAAACAGATATGGAGCTTTTAGAAGAAGTGCTTTCCAAAGATAACTTGAACAAAGCTTATAAGCAAGTTTACAAAAACAAAGGAGCAAGTGGAGTTGATGGAGTAACAGTAGATGAACTATTTTCATACATCAAAGAACACAAAGGGGAAATACTATGGAAAATAAGAAATCGTAAATACAAACCACAACCAGTAAGAAGAGTACTAATACCAAAAGATAATGGAAAAATGAGAAAATTAGGAATACCAAGTGTCATAGATAGAGTAATACAGCAGGCGATAGTACAAGTACTAACGCCAATCTATGAGGAACAATTCTCTAATCATTCTTATGGTTTTAGACCTAAACGCTCCTGTGAAATGGCAGTAGTTCAAGCATTAGAGTACTTTAATGATGGATACGACTGGATAGTAGACATAGACCTACAATCATTCTTCGACGAAGTAAATCAAGATAAGCTTATTGGAATAATAAGAAGAACTATAAAAGATGGAGATTTAGTCTCATTAATCAGAAAATTCTTACAAAGTGGGGTAATGGAAAATGGAGTACTTCAACCAACCAAGAAAGGAACACCACAAGGAGGTAACCTAAGTCCACTATTATCCAATATAATGCTTAACGAACTTGATAAGGAATTAGAAGCAAGAAGATTACACTTCGTTAGATATGCAGATGACTGTCTAATCCTGGTAAAGAGTGAAAAAGCAGCCAATAGAGTTATGGAAAGTATTACTAAATTTATTACTAAGAAACTAGGATTAAAAGTAAATGTAGAGAAAAGTAAAATTGCGAGACCTGACGATATTAAATATTTAGGTTTTGGCTTTTACAAGAAAATTAACCAAAACGAATGGAGACCTAAGCCACATATTAAATCAGTACAAAAGTTTAAGACTAAACTACGCGATATACTTGTCAGAAGTAGAAGCATTAGTTTAGATGATAGACTGCTTAGACTAAAACAATTAATATATGGATGGGTAAACTATTTTAGAATTGCAGACATGACAATATTGTTAAGAGACATTGATGGCAACATAAGAAGAAAATTACGTGTAATTATTTGGAAACAATGGAAAAAGATAAAGAAAAGATATGCGTGTCTTAGGAAGTTAGAAATAACTCATAGAGATGCATATGTAACGGCAAACTCTAGAAGTGGATATTATCATATTTCACATACACGCGTATTAGAAAAAGCAATATCTAAAGAGAGATTAAATAAAAGAGGTCTAGTAAATTCACTAGACTATTACCTAAAAGTACATATTATTACAAATTAAACCGCCGTATACCGAACGGTACGTACGGTGGTGTGAAAGGGTATCATATTAATAAGTAAAATTTATTAAAAATTTACTCTATTCGATT
>CALVSS010000061.1 GCA_944359095.1 uncultured Bacilli bacterium
AAAACAGTTTTGGCATAAAAATAGATAGAACTTGATAGTCCTACCTAATTTTTGTCATGTTCTATCTGAACTGTAACTCTTTTATAGTTTAAATTTTCATAGTGTATTTTATTAATTTATGCTATATTTATAAAGGAGGTAAAGTAATATGAAAAAGTTTAAATTTCTATTTATTATGTTAATTGGGATTTTATTATTTCCATGTACTGTACTAGCTGAGGATAAAGAACCTGTTAAAGTTTATTTTTTCCATGGAGATGGATGCCCTCATTGTGCAGAAGCTGAAGATTTTTTTGATAGTATTGAAGATGAATATGGTGATATGTTTGATTTAGTTCCTTATGAAGTTTGGTACGATGAAGATAATTATGAATTAATGCAACAAGTTGCTGAAGCAAGAAAAGAAAATCAAGAAGGTGTTCCATATATTATCATTGGTAACCAGTCTTGGGATGGATATGCTTCTTCTTACGATGATGAAATTATTAGTAAAATAAAATCTGAGTATGAGACTCCTGTTGATGAACGTTATGATATTATGAACTATGTTGATGATATTTATAAAAATGGTAATTCTTCTAAAAGTGAGTCAAAAAGCTATGCTGGAGATATTGCTGTTGTAATTGCAATGGTATTAATTGTTTCTGGTGTTGGTTATGGTATTTGGTTTGCTAGAAAAAAAGCTGCCTAATAGTACAAAAAAATTGCTTGTAAAAAAGCAATTTTTTTATGGAATAATTAATACTTGACCAATAGATAATAAATTAGAAGTTAAGTTATTTCGTAATTTTAATTCTTCTACTGTAGTATTATAATCTTTAGCGATAGACCAAAGACTGTCTCCTTTTTTTACTGTATATAATTTTTGAGAATTACTCTTAGGTATTTTCAATTTATCTCCTATTTGTAAGTTTACTGTTTCTAAATTATTTATTTCAATTAAATCATCAATTGGAACATTAAATTTTTGGGATATTAGCCATAGACTATCTCCTTTTACTACTGTATAAATTTCATATTCTGGTGTGTTTCCTGTTACAGTTACTGGAACTTTTAATTGTTGACCAATATATAAATTGTTGCTTGTTAAATTATTTATTTTTTTTAATTCATCTACTGTTATCTTATATTTATTTGCAATGGCATATAGAGTATCTCCCTTTACTACTGTGTAAGTAGTATAAGTTGGTTCTGATGTTGTGGTTGGGATTTGTAAAACTTGTCCTATTTGTAGAAGGTCTGATTTTAAATTATTTAATTGTTTTAGTTTTTCTACTGTAGTATTAAACTTTTTAGCAATTCCAGATAAAGTATCTCCTTTTACTACTGTGTATAGATTATTACCTTGCATAGGTGGTGTATAAGTATAGCCACCATAATCAGCAATGGCCTTTACAACTCCTTCTACATAGTCAGTTAAATTATTTTGTAACTTTTGTTGATCGCTTGAGTTATCTATAAAGCCATACTCTACTAATAAAGATTGCATTGGAGTAGTTTCTCTAATAATATAATAATAATCTTTACTTGGGTCTTCTGGTAATCTTCTTTGATATATTTTTCTTTTTTTCTGGCCAGCATCGCCTATATTATCTAATGCCATACTAGCTAATGTATCATCATTTCGAAGAGCATAAACGATTTCAGCACCTTCGCCACCTCGCGATGGTCATTGTGTAGTTAAATTTCTTTTAAAATTTTATATTTTTTTCTTTACACCATTCATTAAATACATAATGATAGTAATCTGATGAATAATCCCTATATTCTTCATATAAATTATGTCTTTTTAAAGATTCATAAAATTTATCCATATAATTATGATTTCTTAATATATAAAATAATTCCTGTCTTATTTGTTTATCATCCCAAATATTTTTAACAAACTCTGACATAATTTCTTTATGATTTATAAACTCATAATTAGGCAATGCATATATGTTAAGTGAAGCCTTAGATGGAAGTTTTTCATAATCTTTGTCTGTTGGATTATCTGGTAAGTATTTCTTTAAATAATCTAAAGGGTTTACTATTTCCATTGTATCAGTTTTCAAAAATACACATTCATTATCATGGATATTCATTAAAACATCTGCTATTGTATATTCATTATTACTCATTAAAATATCACCTATAAATTATTTGTTTTTCATTAAATTTTCTATTATATATTCATGAAGTCTAGGCATTGTAATTAGCAAATAATCATATCTTTCTAAATACATAAATATTTCTGAAGAATCTCCCCTACTGTAATATCCAGGTGATACCTTTTCACTACGTTTTAAAGTTCCTTTAAAGAATTTAATTAAATTTGAATTGCATTTATCTACTCTCTTTAAGTATTCCTTTGCTTTTTTATCATTGCCTAACTTATAATATAACGCAAATAAAGGGAATAACATTTCCATATCTTCTTCTGGATATTTTTTATACAATTTTAACATATCATTTTCTTCTTCTAATGTTGCATATATAGCCATAAGTAAATATCTAGCACCCATATTATCATTTTCATTTAATCGTAAAACTTCTTTACATACATTTTTTGCTTGACTAATTTTTCCTTCTTCTAAAAGGTATTCAGCTTTAATAACTAAACCTCTGATATACGGTCTTGTTTCAAATATACCATAAAAATGTCCGATATTTTCTTTATCAAAATATTTTTCTTTTGTTAACCTATTTTTTTCAGTTTCTAAACCAGCTTCTAATAGTTTCATTCTTTTTATTCCATTTTCTTCTAAGTCACACTGAAATATAATTGCATCAAAACATTCTGGACTAATTTTATATGCTTTTTTAGCTAAATTTATTGCTTCTTTTTCACTTGCAGCATGTTGTGCTTCTTCTAATAATTCATAAGCATCATCTAATGGGGTATTTTTATACTCTATTTCTCCATTATTGTACAATTTTATAAATTCTTGCAATTTTTCGTTTGCTTCATCAATATTTTCAACGTTATTATTTTTTAAAAATTCTTGTAACATATTATTAAGTTTATTATCCATATACTTCTCCTACTTTCTTTTAATCTACATTCAACTCATTAATATACTCTATAAAATAAAGTGGAATGTTTATTATTTTACCATCTTTACTTAAATTATTTAATGAGAATCTAAATGATACTTCATTATCATTTTTAGCATTATATTTTGTTAAACTATTATGATTAGTACTTTTATCTGATTTTACTTCTATAGGAATTATTTTATTATTTCTTTGTATTACAAAATCTATTTCATTTCTATCAAAAGTATAATAATTAGGTGATTCATCCAATAAATAGTTTAACACGTTAGCAACATAATTTTCAGTAAATGAACCTTTAAATTCTTCAAAAAGTCTATTACCATCTAAAACAATTCTACTATCTAAATTGGACATTCTTCTTAAAAGTCCAACATCATTCATATAAATCTTATAAGCAGATAAATCATGATAAGCTTTTAAAGGAAATGCACATTTATTAACTAAATAACACTTAGATATTAAATTAGCATCATTCAACCAATTTAAAGCTCCTTCATATTCTCTGGCACGTGCTCCTTCTTTGACTACTTGATATACAAATTTTTTATTTTCTTTTGCTAACTGTGATGGTATTCCATTCCAAATTAATGATATTTTATTTGCCTCACTTGCATCTGTATGCTTTGAAAAATCATTTTCATAAGAATCTAAAATATTTTTTTGAATCTTATTAACTTTTTCTATATCTTTATCATTTACCCAACTATATACTACTTCTGGCATTCCACCAATTATATAATAAATCTTTAATTTTTCAATAAGTTGAGATTCAAACAATTTAGGAATTTCTCTTATTTCTCTAGTTTGTTTCATAACTTCAACTAAGTTTTTTGAATCATCAGCAATTAGAAATTCACTAAAAGTCATTGGATATAAATTTAAAAAGTCTACTTTACCAACTGGAAAAGAAGTTTTTGAAAGTCTTATTCCAAGTAGTGAACCTGCGCAAGCAACATGATATTCACTTGCTTCTTCGCAAAAATATTTTAAAGAATTTAATGCATTAGGGCATTCTTGTATTTCATCAAATATAATTAATGTAGTACTAGGATTTATTTTTTTTCCATTCGCTAAAGATAATTGTTCAATAATTCTTTTAGGATCTTTGGTATTAAAAAATAGTTCAGCTAGTCCATCATCATGATCGAAGTTAAAATAAGCCACATTTTCATAATAATTTTCACCAAATTCTTTTAAAATATATGTCTTACCAACTTGTCTTGCGCCTTTTAAAATCAAAGGTTTTCTATCTTTACTATTTTTCCAATTAATTAGTTTATCTGTTATAAATCTTTTCATAGTACCATCTCCTTTAGTAACATTATATCACACTTTTGAAAGAAATATACTATTATTTATCACATTTTTTTCAAACAATTTAGATAATTTTATCACACTTTTGTAGTGCCTCGCGATGGTCAAAGTGTAATTATTTTATATCTGAAATTTCTTGATAATCTAATTTAATTAGTTTATCATCTATTTTTATATTAGTTTCAATTTTATTATTTAATATATTCCCAAATTTTACTATAACATTACTATCAATAAAATCAACAAAATTTTTAGTGTCAAATATTTCTATCATAGTTATTTTCGAATCTAACTTAGTAGGCAATTCATTATATTCTTTATTTTCTATATTTTTAAAATCATTATTATTAAAGAAATCTACATAAAAACTAATATATCCTTTAACACCATTTACTTCAATATCACTTGTTACTAAAATGGAATATCCTTTTTGCTTATTATGTTTTGCATTGACAAATCTTATTTCCGATAATAATATTTTACATTCTTCGTTATTAATTTTTAACATATTGTTTATACACTTAATTTTAAAACTTTTATAAGTCTTTGTTCTAACACAGGTCTTGCAAAATGTTCTTCTAAAGTTAAAATACTACTTTTATATCTATTATAAGCAGCAATATAATTACCATTTTCAATTTGTTCTACACAATAATCTACAATATTGTCATAAATGTAATCGTAAATTAAATCTTTTTGCTTTTCGTTATTAATAGTTTCCACAATTATAGGAGCAATTTCATAATAATGCTTAATATCTTCTTTGGTTGCAAAATTGTCCCTAAACCATCTTAATACAGTTAATTCATAACAATTATCATCAAAACTTTCTTGAAAATGTTTCATACAAGCTGATGTTAAATAACATCCACCTGATGATTTTTCTGTTGATCCGTTTACATTATCTTCTGTGCTGTATGTTCCATCGTCATTAATATGCGTATGTATTGATTTATGTCCGGGTTCTGAAGGACTTTTATCATAAAAATCAATTTTTACTCCACTACCATCACTATACTCAGAAACTTTTATAACAACTCCTTTATCATTTACATAATTTCCTCTTTCATCTCTACTAGACATTTTTTTCACTACCTTCCATATAATTTTTATAATATACTCTTAAATCCCAAATTAAATTTACTACATAATCAGAAAATTCACTTTCACTTCCCATATCATTATTGCAAATATATTTAGTTTGAAGATTATCAGATTTTTCATATATACTTTTCAAAATTTCATTATCAACAAAATTCAAATTTCTTCTTTTTTCATATTCTACAGCCCATTTTTCTATAGTGTTTAAAATTTCGCTATACGAATTATAATCATTTTGATAAGTTTCAAATTTCAAAATTAAATTTAAATATCCGATAAGTCTTATAAAAGTATTGGAAATTTCTCCATATTTATCTATTTCCATCTTTTACCATTCTCCTTTCTTAAAATATATTATACATGATAATATTTATATATCAATACTTTTAATTATATGTAATTTTATTTAATTCTTCCTTTTCTATTTCTTTTATAGACCTTTTTGGAGTAGGCAAATCTTCCGGCATTGTTCCACCAAGTTTTTTTATAGTATCCCTAACTGCTTTACCAACCTTAAAATGAGTATTAGTAGCTACTTGTTCATTAGGTTCTTCTTGTTTTTCTAATAATGCCTCTGTTTGTGTTATTCTAAATATGTTAGCACCTAATTCAGCACTTCCCATTTTATCAAGTATATCTTCTCTATATCTTAATCCTTTTCTCTTAGCTATATCATTAGCAGTTTCACCATTATATAATCCTTTATATCCTGCATTGGTAAATTTATCGAAGTTCTTTACACCTTTTTCTTTTGCAATTTTATATAATATTTTATTGCCATCTCTAGTTTGTTTTCTTCTATACAATCTTTTTTCATCTTCACTTAATCTACTATACTCTTCTTCTGTTAGTTCCATTTTTCTAGTTTGAACAGCAAAATAAGTTTGACCTAAAGCTACTGCTTCAAATTTTGGATTAGCATTTTGAACTATCAAATAGCAAGCATAACGACTCAATTTGTAATCAATGATTGTTTTTGTAGAAACACCGGTTTTTACTATTTTGGTGTTAACACCAAAATTGGAGTTAATGTTATTATTACTTTGTGAACATGCTACTTGAGCTTTTTCAATAACCGCTGAAAAATATCGCCACTCTTTATAACCTAATATTTTTTGCAATTCCCTTGCTTCCCAATATTCATTACCATTATCATCTATATGCTTTATATCTTCAAAAGTTTTTTCTTTATATTGTTCTATATTATTCATATTTCTTGTTCTCCTTTGTTACAATATTTTCAAATTTTGAAAGTTCTATTACATCCTCTTTATTACCAACTCTTTTAATATACTCTAGTCCTCCATCTACTGCTATACTACCACAAGTACATCTTTTAAAATCATTTGCCTCTTTAGATTCAATTATATCACCACATTTTTTACATTTTGCTTTATTTATAATTATTTTTGCCATAGTTAATCACCATTAATATTATATCATACATTTGTTCGTTTAACAATAATTTGTCTTTATTTAGTTTAAGTTTTGGTTACAGTTCAGATAGAAAAGACTAAATAAAAGTCAAATCTATCTTTTTTATTACTATTTTACTAGAAGATAAAAGA
>CALVSS010000062.1 GCA_944359095.1 uncultured Bacilli bacterium
TCTTTTTACTCTTTTTTTATAACGGTATTACCGAGATTACTTTTATAATCCTACTAGAAAGGGAGTAATAAATTAGACTTTTCTTCGTTTTCACCATCCACGAAGTCTCTTTTAAAAAGGTTCTAATTTACCATATCCTTTGTCAATGTATTTCTCACTACAGGTTCATCATAGCACTTTTTTCTTGTTTGTTCAACCCTTTTTATCTATTTGTCCAAGAACTTGGTACGTCAATGATAGATTGTAGTCCTCTGAAGCCTTGATAATACCTTGTCCTACCGTAACGGAAAAAGCCATTTAAGTCTCGACAATTAGCATCATTAGCATCAAAAATACTGCAATCAACAACTGCTAAATGAAGATGAACACCAGTTGCAATACCAGTTCTTCCCATAAATCCTAAATAGTCATTAATAGTTACTGGTTTCCCTACATATAAATTAGGAGCATATTTTGATAGATGGACATATTGTGAAGTATATACTTTTCCATCAATATTGTGTGTAACTGTGACAATGTTAGCGCCAGCATAATCTCTATATATTCCTGATATTACTCCGTTTGCTATTGGATAAATTGCTTCGCTTGCTCCTCTTGGACTAGTGATGTCTAAAGCAAAATGGGAAGCTGATGGATACGTAGTAATTGTTCCCATTTCTGTAGGTAGATACCAAATTCTTTTTGGTACTTCTAGTGTTGCTACTGTGTTTTCTTTAGCAGGAAGTTCAACAGCAATAGGCGTCTCTTTGGGTTCATAAGTACCTGTTTGCATTTCTTTAAAGATTTGGAAGACGCTCATAGATTTAGCACTAGTCGTTGTTTCCTTTTTTTCACTTACTTCTACCATGGCCATATCTTTGGTATTGATAAGTTCATACTGGAAGTCAAATTTTTCATCTTCTATATTATATTTATAATAAATCAAGAAAAAAGATACCAATAAAATTATTATTGATATTTTTTTTAAATTATCTTTATTTGTTAATAACTTCTTGACTTTCATACTCTTCTCCAAAAACAGGTTTATCTTAACATTAAACTCTTTCTTTGTAAAGAAAAAAGAGTCAAAAGACTCTTTCTAATTTAAATTAAGATAATGTTGATGATACGAAAGTGTTGTTAGTGTCAAATATAACTGTATAAGTATTACCTTGTTTTAAGTTGTTGTATGTTGCTACTGGCATATTATTCATATCTACTTGTGGATTAGTAAGGGCAACTGTCTTATTATAATCTGCATAATATGGGAAAGCTTCATTTAGTCCTACAGTAGCATTATAGTCTGGGAATATTACATTTACTGTCAAAGTATATTGCTTGTCATCTTTTTCGGCTTTCGTAACCATAAATAGTGGACTTGGTCCAGCAGTATGATAAGTACCTATTCCATCTAATTTTGCTTTGATATCCTCTAGGGTAACTGTATGATTACTAAAATAATAATTTTCTCCATTATTTGGATCAAATCCACCACCTAAAACATTCATTAGAGCTTGTACTTTTTGATCCATAATTGACAAGAATTCTACGCCTGTACTTTCTTCTTGTCCTTCTTCTGTTGTATCATTTTTCTTTTCAGCTTTTAATTCTTTTTCAAGTTTATCATAGTCCGTACTCATAAAGCTGATTTTAACTCCCATTCCAGCAATTACAGCGATTAATAAAACTACTGTAATAATTAAAAATACTTTTTTCATCTCAAAACTCCTCTCTTATTTTTATTATACAAGAAAAGAGAAAAATTAAAAAATTAATATTATACTAAAAGTGTAAACTATGCAGAAAATTTTATTAACTTCTTCTATTTTCTCCAATTAACTCCATAGGAATTGCTAATTGCTTGATTCTTTCTATTATTCTTCTAGCTTTTACTTTATCTACTCCTGTTGATGTCATAGAAAGAGATTGTTCTAATTCTTCTAAAGTTAAATTAGAAGTAAAAAATGTTGGTAAATGGTTTTGCATTCGATATTGTAAAATCGGACCTAATACTTCATCTCTTGACCAGTTGCTTTGATTTTCTGCTCCAATATCATCTAATAGTAATGCTTCAGCATTTTTAATATAATCAAATTTTTCACTATAATCAGTTTGAAAAGATGATTTTAGACTTCTTAAAAATTCTGGATAATAAACTAAGGCACATCTTACCTTTTTTTTAGCCATTTCATTTAATAAAGCTGAAATTAAATATGTTTTTCCACTTCCAAAAGAGCCTGTTAAATAAAGCCCTTTAGGGTTTTCTTTCTTTTGATACTTATCTCTAAATTCTTTAAAATAACGAATAATTGGTATTCTTGATTTATCTCCTGTATAGACATTAGTAAGACTTGCTTCTTTTATTTCTTTTGGCATATCGAATAACTCTAAATTCTTTTTATATTCATTTTCTTTTAAATATTTATCTTGATATTTACATGATATATAGGAAAAGTTAATAATATTTTTTTCTTTCAATGGTTTATAACAATATCCTTTTACTTCATTTTTACAAAATTCTAAACCTTTACAATTTTTACAATTTTTATATTCTTTCATAGCATCTTCTAGACTAGATGTATATTTCATTAATATATTTTCTTCTATTGGTAATGATTTTACAAATTCATAAAAATCTTTATTACTACAAGCGCCTTGATAAGAATGAATTAATTCAATTTCATTGGCTTCATTTTTTAATACTTTATTAATATTTTCCATGGAAATCACCTTTACTTCTTTTTTATTGTATCTTTTTTTCTTACAAATGTCTATCCTTCTTTTTTATCTTCTATGACTTCTTTTGTTTTAGGAAATATTGTAATCGTTCCTGATGTTTGTGTCATTAGATATGGTATATTATGATTTGTTAGTCTATCAATTACTTCTGGGTCTGGATGATGATATCTATTATCTTCTCCTACTGAAATTATAGCAAGTTTAGGTTTTACTTTTTCTAATAAACTATTGCTTGTACTTGTCTTTGATCCATGATGTCCTAGTTTTAAAATATCTACTTTCAAATTATAATGATTTAAAATATAGTTTTCGGCATCAATTCCCGCATCGCCCATAAATAAAGCATTTAAATTTTCATGATATAAATAATAAATAGAACTACTATTATTTTCATCTTTCCAAGCTTTATTTAATTGATATAAAGTAAAATTTCCGATTTGAAACTCTCGTTCTTGAGTACTTATCGTTATCTTGTTTTTTTCTTTTAATAACTTTTTTTCTATTTCTTTATTCTCTCCTAGATTCAATACTAATTCTTTGATGGGAAAATGGTTATTTAAATAAAATATTTCTGCCATATGATCCATATCTCCATGAGTTAATAGAGCATATTTTATTTTTTTTATTCCTAAACTTTTTAATAATGGAATCGTCGTATATTTTGTAATAGAAGATGAATATTCTCCTATAAAAGAGACTTTACCACCTGTATCTATTAGACCAGCTTCTCCTTTAGAATAAATTAAAATAGAATCTCCTTCTCCAACATCAATTACTTTTATAAAGTCTTTTTGAAAATAAAAACTTATATAATGAAAACAAAATACAACTATAGTAAAATACATAATTATTTTCTTTTTCTTTTTTAAATATAAAATAATTAATATAAACTCTATTACATAAACAAGAAAGATTACTTTTTTAAATATAAGTTTTCCTATTGTTATTTTATTTAAAAATAATGATGTGTCTTCTAATACAATAATTAATAGTTCGTAGATAGGTAGAAAAATTGGTATAAAAAAAGTAAGAATAGTCATTGGGAATACTATTAGATTTACATATGGTATATAAAACATATTATAAAATATACTAAAGATATTTATTTGATAAAAATAATATAAACTAATAGGGATACTTAAAAAGAAAGAAAGTAAAGAACTTTTCCATAAACTTTTCCAATAGGAATCTTCTTCTTTTATAAAATATAATAGACCTATACTAATTCCAAAAGAATACCAAAAGCCTACTTCTAATACATAATATGGATTTATTCCTATAGTAATGATAATGGCTAGAAAAATAAGATAGCCTTTTTTGATCTTTAACTTCCAAATCTTATTCATAGAAAATAAGAAAAAAAATAAGATACTTCTTAAGATAGATGCTGTTAAATTTAAAAGAAAAAGATAGAAAAGTAAAAAGATAAATATGAATTTATATCTAGTTTTTTCCTTAATATTTAACCTTTTTAAAGCTTTTAATATTGTATTAGCTAATAAATAAAATTGCATACCACTGATAGCAAATAAATGACTGATACCATTTTCTTGGTAACTGGTTTTTACTTCTTCTTTGATATTGGAATTATCTCCTAATAAAAAAGATTGCATATAGGGATTCGTTAGTTGGTTATTTATTTTTTGCTTAATTTTATATAGGATATTTTTATTTTTCTTTATTACTTTTATTTTATCTATTTCTATTAAGTAAGAAATCTTTTTACTTTTTAAATATTGTGAATAATCAAAGATATTTTTGGTAGTTGGTTTTTTAGGAATTTTTCCTTCTCCTATTACTTCTACTTTATCTCCTAATTGAAGATTTATTTTTTCTTTGGGGTCTAGATAATATGTACCTTGTATTTTTTCTTTATTAGAAATTATTAGGGTTATTTTATTGGAAGACTTTTTTATACTAGTTATGGTTCCAATTACTTGTTTTTTTGGTAATATTTTTTCTTTGGGTAATAGTTGCTCTATTCCATGTATTATTAATAGTAATAGAGCAAAAAGGATAAGTTTAGACTGTAATTTTGTCTTTGATTTCTTCATAGATACTATCACCAATTCCTGATACATTTTTAATATCTTCTATCTTGGTAAATGGAGTTTGTTCTCGGTAAGAAATAATGGCATCGGCTTTTGCTTCTCCTATTCCATTTAATGTCATTAATTCTTCTTTCGTTGCGGTATTTATGTTAATTTGGCCAGTTTGTTCTACTTGTTCTTTAGTATCTTCTATACAAGCATTGTTTTCTGTTTGGCCTTCTCTTGGCTCTAGACACTTTTCTTGTAAATAAGCTTCCTCTTCTTTTGTTTCTAGCCAATTTTTTACTTCCTCTTTACTATAAATAATAATTACCATCTCATCTTCTATTTTTTTACTTAAATTAATTACTGTTGTATCCGCATCGTCTGTTAATCCCCCTGCTTTATTAACAGCATCTATAATTCTTGATGTAGAAGATAACTTATAAATTCCTGGTGTTATTACTTCTCCTTTGACATCCACCATAAATTCTATTTCTTTTGGCTCTTTTACTTCTTTTTCCTCTTCTTTTATTTCTTCTTTTTTAATAGAAGAAATTGTTTTTTTCTTTTTTGGTTCATAAAAATAAATCGTTCCACTAAGTCCTAATACTATTACTAGAACTATTGCTATTGCTAGGATAATTTGCTTCCTGTAACGATAATGAAATGTCATAATACCACCTCATTTATATTTTTAGTAAAAAAAATAAAAGTCCTTATCGAACTTTTATTAATTCTTTCTTTTTTACTAATTCTACCGGTTTTTCTATCTCTTCACTGTTTTCATTTGGTAAAGACATTTCTAAAACTAAATCCATTAGTATTTTTTCTATAAAATAAATATTATTAGAAGTAATTCTTCCACCAGCATTTCTCTTATTACCACCACCAGTTTTTATTTTATTACCAATGTTTTCTTCTTGTAAAAGTGGAAAATCTCGTTTTTCTACTCGCCTTAAAACTTCACCTACATCAATTTCACATTTACTTCTAGCACTAATACCAACATCTTGTTCACTAACGTATCCTAAAACAAAACTCATATCCGCATATTTTAACATTTTATCTGCTGTTTTAGCTAATTCATCTTGTCTATAAATGCATTTTGGACAAGTTCTATTTACCGTAAAAGATACCGTTGGTTCACCAAATAATTGAGGATATGCTTGAATATGTGTATTAGCAACTACAATTTCTCTTGGTATAGTTGTATCTTCTATTATTTTTTTCTTTCCAAAAATTAAAGAATATATTTGATCATCTTCTAAAAAATTAGAAATGAATAATTTATTAATGGCATCATAATCCGCCCCTTTACGGCATAATTTTTCAGCGATATCAAAAGTAGTAGATGGATTAGGTGTTTTTTGAAAGCGATTGGTATCTAAAATAATTCCTGCTAATAAATAGTTAGCAATATCTTTTGTGTATTTTACTTGCTTGGCTTGTAATAATTGGGTAATAATTTCACAAGTACTGGAAGAATTTTGATCAATATATTTATTAGGTGTTGGAATAGAAAATTCATCTTCTTGATGATGATCTATAATCATAACCTTTCCAATGTTATCTAAATCGTTAGCAACGGCTGTTAAACTTTTTTTATTGACATCTACGGTTACTAATAAAGACTTTTTATCTGTTATTTGTCTAAATTCTTCTAAATTAATAAACTGATACTTTTCTTTACTGTCATCTATTACTTTTTTTACTCCTGGTTCTAATACTTGAGGTGCATCGTTAACAATAATATAAGCTTTTATTCCTAGAGACTTTGCTAGTGTCGCTACGCCAATAGCCGCCCCAATAGCATCATAATCTGGGTTATTATGCCCGATAATAAATACATGAGATGCTTGTTTCATATTTTTTATTAAATTTTCTTTTAGCCTTTTTAATTTATTGTTCATTCAACTAACTCCTTTTATTGAGTTATTTTAGCATAAGTATTCTAAAAAAACAATTTACTTTGTAGGCTCTTATGGCAATCGCATAAAAAATAATATGTAAAAAATGGTACAATGTATAGTATTTTATAGCACATCTTGAGTTTGCGAAAGAATGTGTTATAAAATTATTGTACCTAATTTATAA
>CALVSS010000063.1 GCA_944359095.1 uncultured Bacilli bacterium
ATTTTAACTGTTCATAAGCATTATTTTTTTCTTCACTACTAATCGTATCACTCGTTAATTGTTCCTGTAAATCATCCATTAAACTTTGTCTTTCTTCTTCCAAACTAACCCTCATCGCTGCTAGAGAAGAAACTTTCTCTACTGTCTTTTTCACTTGAGTATTTTTCTCTTCTGTCCCCTGTGAAGTTACTGCCTTAGAAAGTAAATCATTAGGCATAGTAATATAATATACACTAAGTACTAAAATTAAACTAAACAACGTTAAAAACCATAAATTTTGTTTATTAATCATACGACTCCTCCTTAGTTCTAATTAAATATATGAACAAAAAAAAAGATTATGATAAGAAACATAACCTTTCATTACTTATTTAATAAAGTATCTACTGCTTTCATAAGACCAATTTTACCATAATCATAAGTTAAGGATCCTTGCATATAAGCAATATAAGGATCACGAACAGGTCCATCACATGAAAGTTCAATAGAAGATCCTTGTGTAAAAGAACCACTTGCCATAACAACTTTATCAGTATAACCTGGCATATCCCAAGCTTCTACTACAGCATTAGAATCAATAGGAGACCCTTGTTGAATTCCTCTAGTAAAGCGAATCAATTTCTCAGGATCATGGAAAATAATATTTTGTACAATATCTACTCTCTCATCTTGATAACTAGGTTCAACTTCATAACCTAATTTTTCTAATACCCTACTAGTAAGAACTGCCGTCTTTAATGCAGAAGTAACAACACTAGGAGCCATAAAAATTCCTTGTAAAAGTTGCTTATTAATACCTAAAGTAGGACCAACTTCTCCACCCTCACCAGGTAAAGTTAATCGTTCAGCACATAAATCTATTAAATCTTTACGACCAGCGATATAAGCACCATTAGGAGCAATACCACCACCTAAGTTTTTAATTAAAGAACCAACCATAACATCAGCACCAACTTCTGTAGGTTCTTTTAATCCAACCATTTCACAATAACAGTTATCAACCATAACAATTACTTCTGGATCTACTTCTTTAATTAAAGAAATTACTTTTTCTACTTTTTCAATACAAATACTCTTTCTAGTAGAATAACCTTTACTTCTTTGAATTTCTACTACTTTAACTTTATGATTTTTTAAATACTCTTCAATTTTTTCATAATCAAAATCATTATTTACAAGATCAATTTGATCATAAGATACTCCAAAACTCTTTAAAGAACTAGGATTTTCTTCAATACCAATTACTTGATCTAGAGTATCATATGGTTTACCACTAATACTTAAAAGTAAGTCTCCTGGTCTAAGTAAAGCAAAAAAGCAAACCGTAAGAGCATGAGAACCAGAAATAAATTGACTACGAACCAAAGCACTCTCGGCACCTAATACATCACAAAAAACTGCTTCAATACCTTCCCTTCCTAAATCATTATAACCATATCCAGTAGTTGCATTAAAATGAGATTCTGTAATTTCATTCTTATGAAAACTAGATAATACTTTTAAACTATTTAAGTAACAATCTCTATCTAATTTAGCAAATTGTTCCTGACAATCTTTCTCAGCTTCTAACACTAAGTTAACAACATCTTCATTAATATCTAAATCTTTATACATTTCTACCACTCTTTCTATCTATTATAATAATGAAAATAAACAAATAATAAATTACCTGGAGATAACTTTCCATAACGAAATCCGAAAAAAGAATTAACCACGATTTCTACCCCCATCAACTCGAATAACAGAATCATTAATATAACTAGCTTTAGAACTAGCTAAAAAAAGAACGACTTTAGCAATCTCATCTGGTTCTGCAAAACGATGTAATAATATTTTTTCTTCTTCTTTTTGTATCTGTTCAATAGATAAGCCATCACTCATATCCGTTTTTACCCATCCAGGACAAATACAATTTACACGTATTGTAGGAGCAAACTCTAAAGCCAAATTATGACTAAGAGAAATCACTCCTGCCTTAGAAGCATCATAATCACAAGATTCAGGATAATAAGTATCTAAAGCATTAGTAGAAGAAATATTAATAATTGTCCCCTTTCCACGATCTAACATAACTTTACCAGCATATTTACTACATAAAAAAGTACCAATTAAATTCACATCTATAATTCTTTTAAAAGATACAACTGATTTATCAAGTAATAAACTATCATGACAAACTCCAGCATTATTAACTAAAATATCAATTTTACCAAAATGATCAACAATCTGATCTATCATTGAAGAAACTTCTTCTTCATTAGAAACGTCTGCTTTAATACACATAACATCCACATCATATTTTTCTTGAATCTTATCCTTAACTTTTTCTGCCAATAAAGCATGTTTATGATAATTAAGAACAACATGAATACCAACTCTTGCAAACTCCATCGCAATTGCTTCACCAATTCCCCTGCTAGCTCCAGTAATTAAAGCAACAACATTTTTCATCATATCACATCCTTATGAATTTTCATTAGAAAAAGAAGAAATATTATTATTCTTAATAAAAGAATCAATCGTCTCTTGGTCTTGAATATTATTGATATTATATAAAACTTGACCCTTATCTATGACATAGACTGCTGGTACAAGGACTTTATAATCAATTTTTAACTTTAACAAAACATCATCAAAACTAGAAGTATAAGTATTAAAGGTATAATAAGTAACTCCCAATTGATTTAATCTATCTTCTACCATAGAACAAGTATCACAATCTTTATTTTGAAATAATACAACAAAACTTTCTTTCTTATTAATAGCAGCACTAACATCATTCACACTACTAGAAAAGCGATTAAAAACAAGACAAAGTCCAAGAACAACAACAAAGATTAATACAACAACACATAAAAGTATTTTCTTTTTTAAATCTTCTACTTCTTCATTTCTATACATAAAATTCCCCTTTTCTAATATCATTATATATAAAAACCAAGAAAAAAGAAAGAGACTTTTTCAAGCCTCTATACACGTTCTACTTTAATAGCAACTTCTTCATCATTTAATTTATCATCAAAAGGTAAAGAACAGTCTTCAATTAATTTATTTCCTAAAACTTCTCCCATAACATAATCATAATATTTATCTAACATAAGTTTAATCTTATCACTACCATGGTAAGTAACAATAATATGATCAGTAATAACGAAATCGGCTTCTTTTCTTAAACTTTGAACTTTACGAACAAACTCACGTGCTAATCCTTCTAAAATTAAATCATCAGTAAGCTCTGTATCAAGTACAACGCAAGTACGACTATTACTACTAGAAGCATAACCTTCTTTTTGCTTTAGAGAAATTAAAACCATATCACTAGTTAAAGTAAAGTCTTCTCCATCTAACTCTACTACTAATTCACTATTTTGAAGTTTAGTAATTTGTTCTGTAGTTAAATGATTTAAAATATCACTAAGTAATTTTACTTTAGGTCCAAGAGTTTTACCTAAAACTTTAAAGTTAGGTTTAACAACATATTCTAGGTACTTACTCATATCTTCCTTAAATTCAACGTCTTTTACATTTAATTCTTCTAAAATAACAGGTAATAAATCCCCAATAATTACTTCATCACTACTTGGTAAAATTAAATGAGAAATTGGTTGACGTACTTTAATACCAGCTTCTTCTCTAGCAAACCGTCCTAAAGAACAAACATCTCTAACTAAATCCATTCTCTCTTCTACAGCATCATCAATCAAATCTGTATTTTCAATAGGCATATCTGCTAAATGAACAGAATCTTCATTAGTTAACCTTTGATAAATTTCTTCTGTTATAAATGGTGTAATTGGAGCACATAATTTACATAGTGTAACAAGGATTTCATAAGTAGTTAAATAAACAGCTTTCTTAGACTCTGTTAATTCACTATCCCAAAAACGTCTACGATTACTACGAATATACCAATTAGATAAATCATCATTTAAGAAAGGAACAATAAGTTTAGTAACCTTATTTAAATCATATTCTTGATAAGCACTTTGCACATCATGAATAAGTTTATTTAACTTAGATAAAATCCAACGGTCAATAAGTTCACGCTTAGAAACCGGAATATCATATTCTCTAGGATCAATATGGTCTGCATTAGCATACATTTCAAAGAAAGAATAAGCATTTCTAAAAGTTGAAATATATTTAGAATAAACTTCTTTTACACCTTCAACATCAAACTTTAATGGAGTCCAAACAGGTGAAGCATATAACATATAAAAGCGAATAGTATCAGCTCCATATTCAGACATAATCTTAATTGGATCAATAATATTTCCTGTAGATTTACTCATTTTCTTACCATAAGCATCTAACATCATATCATTAACAACAACATTTTTAAAACTACTCTTTCCACTAATTAAGGTAGATAAAACAATCAATACATAGAACCATCCACGAGTCTGATCAACACCCTCAGCTATAAAGTCCGCTGGAAATTGAGATTCAAATAATTCTTTATTTTCAAATGGATAATGAAATTGTGCATAAGGCATAGCACCAGAATCAAACCAAACATCTAAAACATCACTAACACGTGTCATTTCCCTACCGCATTCAGGACACTTAATATGAATACGATCTACATAAGGACGATGTAATTCTAAAGATTCAATATCAATATCTTCTACTGCCTTTTCCTTCAATTCTTTTCTAGAACCAATCGTTTCAAAATGACCACAACTACAAGTCCAAATAGGAAGTGGACAACCCCAGTAACGATTTCTAGAAATTCCCCAGTCAATCATATTCTCTAGCCAATTATGGAAACGTTTTTCACCAACATAATCAGGATACCAATGAACAGTATTATTAGCTTGAATAATTTCTTCTTTATAGGCAGTATTATTAACATACCAAGCAGGTTTAGCATAATAAATTAAAGGTTGTTTACATCTCCAACAATGAGGATAATCATGGGTCATCTTTTGCTTTTTAAATAATTTATCATTTTCTTTTAACCATTTGATAATCGTAATTTCAAGTTCAGAATCAGTAACTAAACTACCCTTCCATGGACCAACGGTATAGCATCCATCTTTTCCAACTGGGTTAACAAAAGCAACATCATTAAGACGACAAACACGATTATCATCTACACCATAAGCAGGAGCAATATGTACAATACCTGTGCCATCACTATCGGTAACATAATTATCTGCTAATACTACAAAAGCCTTACCATCCACTTTAACAAAAGGCATTAACTGTTCATACTGAATACCAACCAAATCACTACCTAAATAAGTTTCAAGAACTTCGTAGTCATCTCCTAAAACACGATTAGCTAAACTTTTACCAAGAATAAACGTATATCCACGAGAACGAACCTTAACATATTCTAAAGATGGATTAACACATAACGCAACGTTAGCTATTAAAGTCCAAGGAGTAGTTGTCCAAACTAAGAAATATTCATCTTTATCTTTTACTTTAAAGGGAACAATAACAGTATTTACACTAACTTCTTTATAACCTTGAGAAACTTCATGAGAAGCAAGTTCTGTACCGCATCTAGGACAATATGGTAATACTTTATTTCCATGATAAATTAATCCTTTTTTATTTAATTCATTAACAATCCACCACTCAGATTCAATATAATCATTACTACAAGTAACATAAGGATGATCACAATCAATAAATTGCCCCATCATATCTGTAACTTTTTTAACTTCATCAATATTACTATCTGTTTCTTTTTTACATTCTTCACAAAATTTTTCAATACCAAGTTTTTCAATATCTGCTTTAGAATGAAATCCTAATTTCTTTTCAACATTTACTTCAATTGGTAATCCATGTGTATCAAGACCAATTTTTCTTAATACTCGATAACCAGACATAGTCTTATATTTACAAAAAGCATCTTTAATTGTTTTAGCAAAGACATGATGAATACCAGGCTTTGCATTAGCATAAATTGGTCCATCATAAAAGACAAAATCTTCACAATCTTTTCTATTTTCTATTGTCTTATTTAAAATATCTTTTTCTTTCCACTCTTTTACGTATTTAGATTCAACATCATGAATACTTCCACTTTCCAATTTTTTAAATTCCATACTCTATTTCCTTTCTATTTATTTTTATAAGATAAAAAAAAGACCCGTCCAATAAGGACGAATCTATCGTGGTACCACCTTAATTCATAGAAATATCTATCTCAAATACTATAACGCGTAACCGTATTTATCTTATCCATAAATCGCAACTTGAAAGTGATCTAAATGCCTCTTCATAATTCGTTTTCACCAACCACGAACTCT
The DNA here is from genome assembly GCA_944359095.1 of uncultured Bacilli bacterium. Lineage (GTDB taxonomy): Bacteria > Bacillota_I > Bacilli_A > RF39 > UBA660 > Faecimonas. Next base: position 6,270 of record CALVSS010000063.1, read on the forward strand.
CTACATATTCCAAAACATTCCGTCTTTCGCACATGCTTTCAAAAAATAATATAGCATACTTTTACCACAACTGCAATTATTTTTCAAGGAAAATCAATAAATTGTTAACTGAAAAATTAAGTTAGACACTAAAAAACATAGTGTCCAAATAAGTCTTGCAAACAGTATAATGCT
>CALVSS010000064.1 GCA_944359095.1 uncultured Bacilli bacterium
GTCTTCTAAATCTACTTTTACAGCATTAATATTATTAACGTCTGTTACATTAGAAGCTTCACAAATAATTTTGGTAATCATTTCTCCACCTTTACCAATAACATCTTTTATCTTTATTGGATCAATCATAAAGATTTCTGTCTTAGGTGCATATTTAGATACTTCTTTTCTTGGTTCTTTAATTTGTTTTTCCATAACATCTAAAACTTGCATACGAGCTACTTTTGCTTGAGCAAGAGCTTCTTTTAGAATTTGTTTTGTGATTCCTTTAATTTTAATATCCATTTGTAAGGCACAAATTCCTTTTCTTGTTCCTGCTACTTTAAAGTCCATATCTCCTAAATGATCTTCCATACCTTGAATATCTGTTAAGATTGTATAATCATCTCCGTGTGTAATTAATCCCATAGCAATACCAGCAACAGGGGCTTTAATTGGAACTCCAGCAGCCATTAATGACATACATCCAGCACAAATACTTGCTTGGGATGAAGAACCGTTAGATTCTAGAATTTCTGATACTACACGAATTGTATATGGGAATTCATCTTCTGATGGAATTACTTGTAATAGGGCTTTTTCTCCTAAAGCTCCATGACCAATTTCTCTTCTTCCTGGGGCACCATATCTTCCTGTTTCTCCTACTGAAAATTGTGGGAAGTTATAATGTAGCATAAATCTCTTTTGGTCTTCTAATCCTAATCCATCTAAGATTTGATGTTCTCCGATTGCTCCTAATGTTGTTACTGATAGGGCCTGGGTTTCTCCTCTTGTAAATAAGGCAGATCCATGTGTTCTTGGTAATAAATCAATATCTGTAGATAATGGTCTAATTTCATCCATTTTTCTACCATCAGGACGAATATGTTCTTTAACAACAATACTTCTAAATAGATTGTATTCTACATCAGAAATTACCATATTTACTTTTACAAGTAATTCTTTTAATTCATCATCCTTTAGTTTGTCTTCATATTCACTCTTATATAATTCTTCTGTTTCTTCTTTTATGGCATCTATTGCTGCATATTTTTCTAATTTATCTTTAATACGTAGGGCTTTATCCATTTTATCAGAGATTAAATTAGTTATTCTTTCTCTCATCTCTGGTTCTACTTCTAATTTCTCATATTCCATTTTTTCTTGGCCGATTTCAGCAATAATTTCTTCTTCAAAAGCAATTAATTTCTTTACTGCTTCATGTCCTGTCATTAACGCTTCTAACATAATATCTTCGGGTACTTGTTTAGCACTTGATTCTACCATATTAATAGCATCTTTTGTTCCAGCAACAGTTAAGTCTAAATCTGACTTTTCTAACTCTTCTGGTGTTGGGTTAATAATAAATTCTCCATTAATTCTTCCAACTTTTACTCCCGCAATTGGTCCATTAAATGGAATCTTTGAAATTGATACTGCTAAAGATGATCCAAGCATAGCAGTTAATTCTGGGGAACACTCTTGATCTACTGATAACACAGTAGAAATAATTTGTACTTCGTTTTTAAATCCTTCTGGGAATAATGGTCGCATTGGTCGATCAATCATTCTAGCAGCAAGAGTTGCATTTTCACTTGGTCTTCCTTCCCTTTTAATAAATCCACCTGGTATTTTACCTACTGAATATAATTTTTCTTGATAATTTACTGTTAATGGGAAAAAGTCAGATAGTAAATTTACTGTTTTAGATACAACAGCAGCGGTTAATACAACTGTGTCATTATATCGTACTAATACAGCTCCATCTGCTTGTTTTGCTAATTCTCCATTTTCTACTATAATCTTTTTTCCATAAAAATCTAATTCAAATGTCTTTTTCATACTTCCTCCATTAAGCTCTATTAATAGAATATCAAAAAAAAGAAGAAATTTCTACTTTTTCTTTGATTTCTTCCTATATTCCGTAAAAAAAGTACTATTTCTAGTACTATTTTCTTAAACCTAATTTTTTAACAACTTCACGATATCCTTGAATATCTTTCTTTGCTAGATAGTTTAACATATTACGACGTTGTCCAACTTTCTTTAAAAGACCTCTTCTTGAATGATGATCATGAATATGTGTTGATAAGTGTTCTGTTAATTCGTTAATTTCTTTTGTAAGAATAGCGATTTGTACTTCTGCAGAACCTGTATCTTTTTCATTTCTTGCGAATTCTTTGATGATTTTTGCTTTTTCTTCTTTTGTTAAAGCCATGTTTAACACTTCCTTTCTTCCTAATTCACCAAAACTAAGTAAAAAGTCGGAAATTCTTTAGACTGAGTATTGGCAGCACATATAATATACTATACTTTTTTCTTTTTTGCAAGCTTTATCCAAAGATTAAGCATACATAATAAGCAATAAAGATTAATAGCATTACTAATCCCTCTTTTTTAGATACTTCTTTTTCACTTTTTGCGAAAATATATAATAAGAAAGACGTTAAAAATACTGTAGCAATGTCTGCTAAATTAAAGTTATCTAGTACTAAATCTCCATAAATAACAATAGGTAATCCTAAGACAATACAAATATTAAAGATATTTGTTCCAATAATATTACCAATTGCCATATCAAATTCTTTTTTTCTAGCACTAGTTATTGTCATAAACATTTCTGGTAATGAGGTACCTATTACTATTGCTACCATAGTAATGACTTTTTCACTGACATTTAATTTTTCTGCTAAACTAATAGCATTATTTACAATGACATCACTACTTAAGGTAATACAGGTAATAGATGCTACTAATAAAAATAAAATTAAGAAGATATTTTTATAAGTTGGTTCTAGTTTTTCCGTACTTTCATCTTTTCTTTTTAAAGATTGTATTATATAACCTACAAACATTAAAAATAATAAAATTAAAATAATTCCATCTGCTCTAGAAAATGTATTTTTAGTTAATGGATTAAAAACACTATCTAGCATCATTACAACAAATCCTGTTGTGATTATTAAGAGAATGGGTAATTCTTTTTTTATTGTTGCGTGTTTTACTTTAATTGGTCTAATTAAGGATGCTAGTCCAATAATTAAAAAAGTATTAACGATACAACTTCCTATGACATTAGCAAATGCCATAGTACCATTTCCGGCACTTACACTTTGAAATGATATGGCTATTTCTGGTGCACAGGTACCAAAAGCAACAATTGTTAAAGCTATTAACATCTTTGGTACTTTACAACGAATAGCAAGAGAAGATGCACAATCTACTAAGATATCGCTAGATTTAATAATGATAATAAAACCAATAAGTAAAAAAATTACTTCTAACATGCTATCCCTACTTTCTTATCTATTATACTATAGTTGGGGAGGTATTTCCTATCTTAAATTCTTAGTTTACTGTAAACAAAAAAGACTTTTAAAAGTTTTTCCATACTCTTAATAAGTCTTTTTCTACTTTATAAATACCAAGTAATTCTTCGCTTGCTTTAAAAATTACTTTGTCTTTTATATGATATTGATTAGGAAGTTTTTGACCATTTCTAATTCTTTTTTCTAATTCTTTATCTACTTTTATTACGGGATAGTCCAAAACTTCGTCTATCGTATGTAGTTTGGCTTTTCCCATTTTTATTTCTTCTAAGGTATTTGTTTCGTTGATATCTATTTTTCCTTGTTTCGTTCTAATCAATGTTGTCATAGTTGCATAAGTATCTAGACTTAGGCCAATATCTCTTATTAAACTTCTTATATAGCAACCTTTAGTTACTAGAGCTTTTATCATAAAGGTATCATTATCACTAGATAATAAATTTATTCTTTTTATGGTTACTTCTTTTTTTGGTAATTCTACTTTTTCATTGTTTCTAGCATATTCATATAATTTCTTTCCGTTTACTTTAATGGCAGAATAGATTGGAACTTCTTGTAAATAAATTTTTTGATAACTATTTACTACTTTTTCAATATCTTTTGTTAAATCTACTGGTTTATGTTTAGTTACTTTTCCTGTAATATCTAGAGTATCTGTTTCTATTCCTAATAATACTCCTGCTACATACTCTTTATCTTCAGCAGTTAATAATTCTGCTACTTTTGTTGCTCCACCAAGAGTTACAATTAATACCCCTTCTGCTAGTGGATCTAATGTTCCTGTATGTCCTACTTTCTTTATACCATAAATATTACTTATTTCATCTACTACGTCAAAGGATGTCATATCTTTTGGTTTATTAACGTATAAAATAGCAGAAAATTTGGTTAAATATTCTTCTAAAGTCCAGTTTTTTTCAGTCATGATTTTCGCAGGTATTTTTCCTACATAACGAAGGTGCCATGGTTCATAAGGATACTTAGTAATTGCTTCTTTTCCTTTAGGATATCTTAATATAAAGCCGAAGTCTGCTAAATATGGAAGGATTGCATTATACTTTTCTAAGTGCTTCATTACTTCATTATTATCAGTTATATATTTACCTGATTCTTTTATACAAATATCTATCGCTAATCCTGTATGATGTTCACTTTGTTTTGGTTTTGCTACTACTTTTTCAGCATATTCGCTTCCATATTCCTCTATCATTTCTTCTTTTATTTTTTGTTGGTCTTCTATAGACCGATAGGCACTTTCAATTCCTATTTCAATTTCTTTCTTTTTTAGATAAGATTTTAAGTTTTTATAAGCTGTTGCTGTTTCTTCTTCTATTAATATTTCTTCATTATATATATTTTTTAATGTTATTAATTTTATATTTTTTAGGTAAGATGATTTTATTTCATTATCTTTATTCACTAATGTTAAATATTTACGCATGTCTATCCTCTTCTTCCGTTATTACCTTAATTTTATCATATAATTCTTGATATTTTAACAAGAAAAAAGAGTATTTCTACTCTTATCTTGTTTTTACAAATACATCATTATTAGAAGTAAAATTTGGTGTTTGTAAAGTATCTGCAGTTACTACATATCCTTGATCTGTTTCTTTAATTGTATCTTTATTTAAATTTATTAAAGATTCTACATCTGTTTGATAATTAGCAGCATAAGTTGTTAAATCTTCTCCAGTGTAGGCACTTGTTGTAGTATAAGTAGCAAGGTCTTCTTCTGAAATATGATATGGTATTTCTAAGTTTTCATTAAGATAAATAGTACTATCTTTTAAGTTGTTCATTTCTTTAATTTCTTCTGTGGTACAAGAAGCTTCTTCTGCTAATTCTGATAAACTATCTCCAGAAGTTACAGTATACATTCTATTTACTACAACACTATCATCATTATTCATAGTATCTAGTACTGTTGGTGTTTGTTCGGCTTTTACTTCTTTCTCACTTGAATATGATGCTACCATACCAGCAGTAATACCAACTAATAATAATATAGCAAAAATTTTACGATTAGCCATTGTATAATTATAGATATTTTTACTATGTTTTGGATTTAATTTATATTGTTGACGTTTTAATTCTTCTGTAAAAATTACAAATCCTTTATCTACAAAAGTTACATTTTCAAATTCTGTTTTCATTATATCTTTATATATTTGAAAACGAAGTTCTTCTATTCCTTCTTTAATTTTTTCTTCTTTATATGCATTTATAAAACTTTTCTTTATTCTTTTTCCTATATTTCTTGATGATTTTTTCTTTGCTGTTTTATTTATAGAAACTTTGGGTTCTTCTTGTTGATATTTTATGAAATCTTCTTTTACTTGTTTTGTTTCTTCTTCTTTTCTAGTAGCCTCTTCAGATTTCTTTTCTTGCTCTTTTCTTAGTGCTTCTTCTCTAGCTAGTTTTTCACGTGCTTGTCTTAACTTTTCTTCTCTTTCTAATCTTTCTTGTTCTTTTTTTAGTGCTTCTTCTCTAATAAATTTTTCCTGTTCTTTTCTAAATATTCTTTCTCTAACCAATCTTTCTTGTTGTTGTCTTAACTTTTCTTGTCTAGCTTCTTGTCTTTTCATTTCTTCGATACGAGCTTCTTGTCTTTTTCTTCTTTCTTCTCGTATTTTTTCTATATACACTATATATAATTTATTATATTCTGCACGTTTTTCTTCATCTTTTAATAAAGAATAAGCATCATTTGCCTTTTTAAAATATTCTAATCGTTTCTTTTTTTCTTCTTCTTTCATATTAGCTGTTTTATCTGGATGACAAGCGTTTGCTATCCTACGATAAGCTTTATGAATTTCTTGTTGTGTTGCCTTTGGTGATACTCCTAAAATATTATAATAATCTATAAATTGTTCCATATTTATCCCTACTCCCCTTATTTTCTTTTTATTCTTTTTCTGTCTGTCTTTCTAAAAGCAGACATATTATAACACAATTTTTTTATTTTTGCAAGTTTAATCTGTTGTAGTTTGTTTTTTCCTTAATTTTAAAGTTAAATTTCAGTTTTGGAGTAAAGTGAAATTTAGTATT
>CALVSS010000065.1 GCA_944359095.1 uncultured Bacilli bacterium
CTATGCTAATTTATATAATTCTCAATTTGAAGAAGTAGGGGAGTAATCCTCTTTTCTTTTTGCTAAAAATTAAAATTTTTTATTGTTAGAATTTTTAATTCGATATATAATTATATAAGATAGGATGTGGTAGTTTGTTAAAGGTGAATACGCAAAGTACAAAGAAATTTCTTTCATATGTCATGCTTACTTTTGGAGCAATATTGGCGGCTTTTGCTTTAGAAACATTTTTAATTCCTAATACGATTTTAGATGGTGGTGTTACAGGGATTTCAATTATTATTTCTAAAGTTAGTTTTCTTCCTGTCAGTTTATTAGTTTTAATTTTAAATATTCCGTTTCTTTATATTGGCTATAAGAATATGGGGTATCATTTTTTAATACGAGCAATTTATAGTATGATTATTTTTTCATTATTCTTATCTATTTTTCAATATATTGAACCGATGACAGAGCAGATGTTATTAGCAACGGTTTATGGTGGAGTTTTTCTTGGCCTTGGAGTTGGATTTGTGATTCATTTTGGTGGTTGTGTTGATGGTACGGAGTCAATTGCTTTAGTTGTTAGTAAAAAGACCAGTTTATCTGTTGGCCAAGTTGTTTTGTTTTTTAATTTGATTATCTTTGGTGTTGCTGGTATTATTTTTGGACTTGATCGAGCTATGTATTCTTTACTTACATATTTTATTACTTATAAAGTTATTGATTTTGTCTCTGATGGCTTTTTACAGTTGAAGGCAGCTTTAATTGTTACTAATCGAGGTACGGATATGGCTAAAGAAATTTATAAAAGACTTGGCCGTACAGTTACTACAATTAAAGGTCGTGGGCTTATTAGTGGTGATAAAGAAGTTATGTATTGTGTGTTAACTAGAATTGAAATTTATGAACTTAGACATATTGCTGAAGATATGGATGAAAGTGCTTTTATTACTATTTTAGATGTTTCTGATATTATTGGTAATCATATTAAATCTACTCAACGTTTGAGTAAGAATAAAAGAATAAGAAAGGGAGAAGATTTATGAATCAAGAAAATAAAAATGAAGTAGCAAACTCTACAACTAATCAAGGACAAATGTTAGCAGGTAGTCCAGGAATTATTATTGCTCCTGTTAATGAGCAACCAGTGGATGCCTCTAGTCCGGATAAAGGAAAGGTAAATGTCAGTGTTGAGCAGGTGGTACCTACTACTGTTTCTGCACCAGCTCCTCAATTAAATCCAGCATTATTAGCTCCTAAAGTAAATACTGCTCCGATAGAAAATGTACCACCAACTCCTCCAACACCTCCAGTGGCACCAGTTTCCACACCTCTACCCAAAAAGAAGAAGCGTGGTTCTAAGATATTTATATTTTTATTAGTTCTTCTTGTTTTGGGAATGGGTGCTTATATTATTTATGATTATATGAAAGATTTAAAAAGAGGGGAATGTAGTTTGCTTGTTGCTAGTGACAACTCTTTAAGAGAACTAGATATTAATTCTTCTATTGTAAAAGAGTTATACGATAAAGTAAAGACGAATATTCGTGAGGATGTTGCCTATAATACGTTTGATGATACTTTAAAATTATATTTAGCTTATAGACAAATCCCTATTTCTAATTTTTATGATTCTAATTGTAATTTATATAATTCTAATGAGATGTCAAACTTTACCTGCTCAGATGCAAGTAGTTTTGTACCTAAAGCTTTTAAAGTAGAAACATTAGAGCGAGAAGTTAAAAAATTATTTGGTGATGATGTTAGTATTCCTAATCAAAATATTGTATTAGGTACTAGTTGCTATGGTGGGTATCAATATATTCCTGAACGAGGAGAATATGTTCAAGGATATTGTTCTGAAGTTCCAATTACAACTTATAACGTAGATAAAGAATTAATTTCAGCTACTGTTCAAGGTGATACAATTACTTTAAAAGAGAAAGTACGTTACTATAGTGCTAATGGTATTGCAACAGATCGTTTGCAAAATGGTATTTATGTTTATACTTTTAAATTAGATAATAGTTATCACTATGCATATGTTAATCGTAGTATTGAAGAATCTTAAGATTTGTGCTATATTAAGATAGGTGATTGTAATGGAAATAGAAAAAATAGTAACGGGTTTATTAGATGAGAATTGTTATGTATTAAAAAAAGATGGTACTTGTCTTATTGTAGACCCAGGTGATGATTATTTAAATATTAAAGAAGTTGTTGGTGATAATAAAGTTTTAGCAGTTTTGCTTACTCATTCACATTTTGATCATATTGGAGCTCTTCGTAATTTTTTAACAAAACGAAGTGTTAAAATTTTTAAGAAAAGTAGTGTAGAAGAAAAAGATTACCAAATTGGTAACTTTCATTTTCAAGCTATTTATACACCAGGTCATTCTAGTGATTCTATTAGTTTTTATTTTGAAGAAGATAAAGCTATGTTTGTTGGTGATTTTGTTTTTAAAGAATCAGTAGGAAGATGTGATTTACCTAGTGGTAGTGAAAGCGATATGAAAAGTAGTCTTTCTAAACTTAAAACTTATCCTAAAGACATTACTTTATATCCAGGACATGGAGATGTTACTACTTTAGCTTATGAAGAAGAGCATAATCAATTTTTAAGATAGGAGAAGTTTATGTATATTGATGTTGTTGTTTTAATTATTTTAATTGTTATTGTTGTTATGTTTTTTAAACGTTTTTCTTCTTTTGTATTTTTTATGGCAATCGTAGATCTTTTACTTAGAATATTAACGTTTATAAAAAACAATATTGGGTTACCTGATGTCAGTGCTCTTATTGGAAAGTATATTCCAGAAAGTATACCAGCTATTATTGATAAATATTGTAATGGATTAGTAAATACTATTTTACAATGGGCTTTTGTCATTCTAATGTGTATTTTTCTAGGATATATAACAAAGATTTTTATACATAAGAAAAAAATTTAATTGGTTACTAAGAAATGACAAGTTTAGTCATTTCTTTTTTTTATACTTATTTTGGTGATAGGGATGAAAGTTTATTTAGATTTAGTCTTTTTCATTAATTTTTTCTTTGATTTTTTAATTTTATTAGGAACTAAGTATGTAGTAAAAGAAGTTACTCCAATTTGGAGAGTAGTCCTGGGCAGTTTATTTGCTAGTGGTACTATTTTTCTTTTATTTCTGTCACTTTCTTCTTTTTTATTATTTTTATTTAAAGTAATTATTAGTGCTTTTATTATTTTAATTACGTTTGGAAGGAGGAATTTTTTTACTGATTTTTTATATTTTTATTTAATTAGTATTATTTTAGGTGGATTTTTATATTTATTTGATATTAGTTTTACGTATCAAAATCAGGGAGTTTTATTTTATGGACATGGTTTGGGATTAAATTTCTTGGCTATTTTAATTTTAACTCCTGTTTTTTTATTTTTTTATGTTAAAGAATATCGAAAAAATAAAAGAATTTCATCAGTCATTCATTCTGTTGAAATTTCTATTGGAAAGAAGACATATCGATTAAAAGGGTTATTAGATACAGGAAATCAACTAAGAGATCCTTGTACTGGTAAATGTGTTATTTTAGTTAGTCCACAAGTTTCTTTTCCCTTATCTCATTATTTTTATGTTCCCTATAAAGCATTAAATACTTCAGGTATTATTCCTTGTTGTAAAGTAGATAGAGTAATTGTTGATGATCATGTATTTTCTAAATGTTTAGTTGGTGTTAGTAAAGAGAAATTTTCTTTAGGGGGAGTAGATTGTATTTTACCTAATCAATTTAAGGAGGATTTATGAGAAAAATATTAGCGTGGTTACGATCTTTATTTGTAAGAGTTTATAGTATCTTTTATGTGGGAGCAACGGATATGCTTCCAGAACCTTTATCTAAGGAGATGGAGGAGTTTTATATTGAAAAAATGCAACTAGGTGATGTGGATGCAAAAAATACCTTGATTGAACATAATTTAAGACTTGTAGTATTTCTTGCCAAAAAATATGAAAATACAGGTGTTGATTTAGAGGATTTGGTTAGTATTGGGACTATTGGTCTTATTAAGGGAATTCAAACATTTCAAAGTGGTAAAAATATTAAATTAGCAACTTATGCTTCTAGATGTATTGATAATGAAATTTTGATGCATTTAAGAAAAAGTAAGAAGTTAAAGACAGAAGTAAGTATTGATGCTTCTTTATCTTTAGATGGAGAGGGAAATGAATTACATTTAGAAGATGTTTTAGGAACTGATCCTGATATTGTTACTAAAGAGATTGAACAAGAAAATGATAAGAAAATTATGTTAGATGAGGTTATGAAATTAAAACCTAGAGATAGAGATATTATTGTTCTTAGATATGGTCTTATGGGTAATGATGAGTTAACACAAAAAGAAGTGGCAGAAAAATTAGGGATTTCACAGTCTTATATTTCTAGAATTGAAAAGAAAGTAATTAAACGATTAAGAACTGTAGTAAGTAATTTATGAGCTTTTTCGTTTACTTGCTTTTTTTATTGTGCTATACTTTAAGTAGCTTAAGGTAAGGTGAGTTTGATGTTTTTGAAGATTAAAAATTGGTGGAAGCAGGAGAAAAGAACTAGTAAAATATTATCGCTATCGGCACTTTTATTGGTTCTTTTTTCGTTAGTTTTAGGTGGCGTTATTGGAACAAGTTATGCAGCACAAACATTACCAGATAAGTTAACAGCAGGTATGGGAAGTTTATCAAGTGATGACATGCTTGCTGTTGACTTATTTCCTAGTTTAACAGGAGATGATAAGATTTTATTGACAGCTCCTTTTATTGCAACAGATAGTACAGGTAAAACTTATCAGATGTATTGTTTGGAAAAAGATAAAGAATGGTATGCTGGTGATGATGTTATTCTTACGAAAGGGCAGCAGTTAGATGCTGGATATGCTTATTTTGCAATTCATGGTTATCCTACAAAATCATTGACTGGAAACGCTGATTATGACTTTTATTTAACACAAGTTGCAGTTTGGTTATATCAAGATAGAGTATCTGGTGTTAGTGATTCTCAAAATGGTGTTTTTACTGCAATACAAAAGCAAGCAATTACTCAAAGTAGTTATTATAATTCAGTTATTAAGCCATTAGTTGACGGAGCACTTAATGCTCATAATACTTATCAAAATGTTACTCCGAGTTTTTCTATTTCAAGTTCTAGTTTTCATTTAGATTCTAGTCTTACTTATCTTGAAACAGATTATATTTCTGTTACTTCTAATGTTTCTTTTTCTAGTTATAGTGTTGCTTTAGATATGGCTGGTGCTCAAGTAATTGGAGAAAATGGTAGTGTTGTTTCTGGAAAGATAAGTAGTGGTCAAAAATTTAAAATTCGTCTTCCACTTGCTAATCTATCTACATCTGATTTATCATTAAAAGTTAGTGTTACTACAGATTATCAAGATTATGAAGCTTATGAATATTTACCTCCTTCTAACTATGGAGATATGCAAAAGGCTATGGCTAGTGCTTATACGGTTGTTACTAAACAGACGAGTACTTCTACTAATGTTACTTTACCAACAGGAAGTATTACCGTTCAAAAAGTAGATGGTAGTACTAATCAAATGTTAGCAGGAAGTCGTATTGAAGTTAGAAGGGCTATCAATAATGAATTAGTTGCTTCTTTTACATCTACAACTTCTGCTAAAGTTATTTCTAATTTATTACCTGGAAAATATAATATTGTTGAAACTGGTGCTCCTAGTGGTTATTTAGTTCAATCAGATTCCACTTCAGTTATTTTGGATACGTCTAATTTGAGTGTAACAAGCAAAATTGTTAATATGCCTATTTCTGTACAAATAAAGAAAGTGGATAAAGATACTAAGGAAGCTCTAGCTGGTGCGGTTATTAAAATATTGGATTCTAATGATTCGGAAGTTTATCGATTTACTTCTACTAGTGGATATGTAAAAATACCAAATTTAAAAGTAGGTACTTATAAAGCAGTTGAGGTATCTGCTCCAAGTGGGTATCTTTTAGATACTACACCTAAGACATTTACTATTACTAAAGACACTACTGAACTTTCGATTACTATGGAAGATACAAAAAATAGAGTAGAAATCTTAAAAGTTGATGGGGAGACGAAAGAACCTATTAGTGGGGCTAGATTAAGAATTGTTAATACGGCTAATTCATCTGTTGTTGATGAGTGGGTAAGTACAACTGATGCTCATGTGATTACCGGAATTCCTACAGGAAATTATCAAGTACTTGAGGTAT
>CALVSS010000066.1 GCA_944359095.1 uncultured Bacilli bacterium
GAAAAAGCTTTACAAAAAACTGATAGAGCAACACAACAAGCTATGGAAGCTTTCATTCATAATTTAAATACTATGCATTCTAGAGCTGGTGCTCAAGTACCATTTTCATCTATTAACTTTGGTACTGATACTACTCCAGAAGGAAGAATGGTCACTAAAAACTTTTTACTTTCTGCTGATCGTGGTCTTGGCAAAGGAGAAACTCCAATTTTTCCAGTATCTATTTTTAAAGTAAAAGAGGGAATTAATTATAATAAGGAAGATCCAAACTATGATTTATTCAAATTAGCTTGTAAAGTTTCTGCTAAAAGACTTTTCCCTAACTTTGCTTTTATTGATGCTCCATTCAATAAACAATATTATAAAGAAGGAGATATTAATACTGAAATAGCTTATATGGGATGCCGTACGAGAGTTATTGGAGATGTTACTTCTCCTGATAATGAAGTAGTTACAGGACGTGGAAATTTATCTTTTACTACTATTAATTTACCTAGACTTGGTATTAAATATGGTATTGCTTTAAAAGAAAGAGATAAGGCAGATATGAAAGGTTTCTATCAAGAACTTGGTGATATTATGGATATGGTTCGTGATCAATTACTTGAACGTTTTGAAGTACAATGTAATAAACATAACTATAATTTTCCATTCTTACTTGGACAAGGTGTTTGGACTAATGGTGAGAAATTAAAACCTACGGATAGACTTCGTAAAGTTTGGAAACATGGTACTTTATCTACTGGATTTATTGGTCTTGCTGAATGTTTAAAAGCACTTACTGGTAAGCATCATGGAGAGAGTGAGGAAAGTCAAAAATTAGGATTGGAAATTATTGAGTTTATGCGTAAACGTTGTGATGAAAATTCTAAGAAATATAATTTGAACTTTACTTGTCTTGCTACTCCTGCTGAAGGATTGTCTGGTAGATTTACAGCTGTTGATAAAGCTATTTATGGAAAGATTAAGGGTGTTACTGATAGAGAGTATTATACAAATTCTTTCCATATTCCAGTTTACTATCATATTAGTATTACAGATAAGATTGAAAAAGAAGCTCCATACCATGCTTTAACTAATGGTGGACATATTTCTTATATTGAATTAGATGGCGATACTGCTAGTAATGTTGATGCGTTTGAGAGAGTCATTCGTGTTATGAAAGAAGCAGGTATTGGATATGGTGCTATTAACCATCCAGTTGATCGTGATCCCGTTTGTGGATATGTTGGAGTTATTAATGACGTATGTCCTAAATGTGGACGTCATGAGTTTGAAGGGGTTCCAATGGAAAAGATTACATCTATTGATAACCAATGTTGTGAATAGTTTATATATAATATAGAAAGAAAAGAGGAGAATTATTATGGAAAAAATTATTGGTGAAGGACAAAAATTTGAAAGAATTAGACGTGTTACTGGTTATTTAGCAGGTGATGTTTCTAGATTTAATAATGGTAAACGTGCTGAAGAAAGAGATCGCGTTAAACATTCTGGTTTAAAAGATATTATGGCTAAAGAGGATAAGTAATATGAAAATTAGATTGGCTGCTTATTTGCAGCCTGATTCTATTGTAGATGGTGAAGGAGTAAGAACTGTTCTTTGGACACAAGGTTGTCCTCATCATTGCCCTGGTTGTCATAATGCCAGTACTTGGGATTTTAATGATGGTGCTTTGATTGATGTTGAAGATGTGATTAATGAGTTAAAGAAAATAAAAAATCAAGATGGTATTACTCTTTCTGGAGGAGATCCAGTTTGTCAAGCAGATGCTTGCTACGAAATAAGCAAAGCTGCTCATGAAATGGGTCTTAATGTATGGTGCTATACTGGATATACTTATGAACAAATGCTTACGAATCCTAAAGCAAGACATTTACTTGAAGAAGTGGATGTGTTGGTAGATGGAAGGTTTGTTCAAGAGGAGAAAAGCTATGATATTTATTTTAGGGGATCTAGAAATCAGAGAATCATTGATGTTCAACAAAGTTTACAAAAAGAACAGGTTATACTCGTAGATAAATACATGAAGGATAAGAGTTATAATGAAGCTTATCAAAAACCAGACTATTTATTTATTTAAATAGTCTTTTCTTTTGACTTTCTCCTTTTTTATGGTATACTGTTATTAAAATAAGATAAGTGGTGATATGTTGTGAATAATAAGGGCTTTACTATGGTAGAACTACTAACGACAATTACAATTATGGGTATTTTAATGGCTGTTGGAATTAGTGCTGTTTTTATTTATTTGGAGAAATCTAGATATCAAGCAATGGAGACCATTGCTTCTACTGCTTATGATGGTATGATTATGTATATGATGGATAACAATGTTTTGGTTAATCAAGGTGAAAGTTATCCAACTAGTGCTGATAGTGATACTAAAATTCCTAGAGTTTTGGGTGGAACTAAGGAGCTTTTGGCGATTTCTTTAGATAAGTTATATAAAGATGATTTAATTGAACGTCCAACAAATCCTTATGATAATTCTAAAATGTGTACTGGTGGAGTTTATGTAAAGAATAATACTGATGATGCGAATGTAGGATTAGAAAATTATAATTATATTATTTATGTTTATTGTGGTAAGGGACATGAATTATTAATTGGTAAAGAAGGAGAAACTACAGTAAGTGAACCTGATCTTAGTGCTCCAGATATTAGGGCTAATCCTTCTAGTAGTGTTTGGACACAGTCAAAGAATTTAAAGTTAAAAATTATTGTATCTGATGATAGTGGTTTAAGTAAAAATGTTGGTGTTCAATATTATTGGCAAAATATAGAAACTAATGCTACATCTGAAAAATATACTTATGCATATAAGAATAAGAAAGGTGAGACTAAAGTAAGTTTTCAAGTACCAAAGGATAATATTCCAGAAGATACTGGAAAGTACCGATTAATTATTGAACCATGGATTTCTTCACAAAGTGTTGGTGTTGAAGATGTTTTAGGAAATGTTTTAACAACTTCAGTTACTAAAGAAAAGTTTTTAATTGATAATACAAAACCAACGTGTGGAAAGGTAACAGGAGGAAAGACTACTTGGACAGATTCTGATCTTACAGTTACTCAAGCTTGTGAAGATAGTGAAAGTGGTTGTGTTGATAAAGAAGTAAGTAAGAAGTTTACTTCAAGTACTAAAACTCATAAATTTACCATTGTAGATAATGCAGGTAATAAAAATACCTGTACGGTAGATGTTTATTTGGATAAGAAAGCTCCTAGTTGTGGGAAAATTACTGGTCAAAGTAAAACTTGGACTGGAAATGATCGAACAATTAGTGTCAAATGTAATGATAATAGTGGTGGAAGTGGATGTAAACAAGCATCTTTTGAAAAGACTTTTTCTTCGACTACTAAAGTAGGGGAAATAGTTATTGAAGATAAAGTCGGACATACTATTACTTGTAAAGTTAATGCTTATGTAGATAAAACTAATCCAACTAATCCAAAAGGTGGAAATATAGGTGCTGTTAGTGGAAGTAATCCTAGTGCTAGTATTAAAACAGGGGTAAATGGTTCTACAGATTCTCATTCTGGGTTTAAGAGATATTTATATTTAGTTACTAATAGTAGTAGTAAACCTGATAAATGGAATAAAGGATTTTCTACTTCTACTGCATTTACTAGAAGTTGTGGAACTAGTTATTATGGATGGGCAGTAGCAGAAGATAATGTAGGAAATCGATCTGAAGTTATATCTATTGGAAACACGAAAGATAATCCTAATCAATATAGTGGATGGGGAAGTTGTTCCGCTTCTTGTGGGGGAGGAACCCAAACACGTACAAATTCTTGTGCATTAGTTACTACGGGACTTTCACAAAGTTGTAATACGTTTAGTTGTTGTAGTTCTACAAAGCCTGGAGATTGGACTGAATGGAGTGGTTGTAGTAAGAGTTGCGGAACAGGAACTCAAACAAGGACAAGGCCTCTTTATTCAAGTTATACCGGCCAGTATTGTAAAACGGAAACTGGTTCACAAAACTGTAATACGTTTAGTTGTTGTAGCTCTACTTATGCTGGAGATTGGAGTGGATGGAGTAGTTGTAGTAAATCTTGTGGAGGGGGAACTCAGACAAGAACAAGATCTTTATATTCTAATTATACAGGACAATATTGTTCAACAGAGACTGGATCACAAAGTTGTAATACTCAGACATGTAAACCTAATACACCAACAATTTATAATCCAACAGGTGGTAATTGGATAAATCGATCTTTCTCTTTAACTGTAAGTACAACAACGCCAAGTAGTCAAATAGGTTATTGGCAATATCGTTATGGTAGTACTGGTTGGACAACGTATGCAAATTCAGCAACAAATAATTTTACAACGACACCATATAGTGCAGAAAGAAATGAACTTACTTATATAAGAGTATGTACTCCACAAGGCAATTGTTCAGATGAAGCTTCTACATGGATTCGAATCGATAAGACGGCACCAACTTATACTGCTGTTAGAAAAGGTTGTTATGGTTACCCTCAAGGTTCTTATGTTAGGACATATGTATATCTTGATTTTGCAGACTATGCTTCTGGTTTAGGTGAACGTACTGTATCTTCTTATACAAATGGAAGATTTGCTGCTAATTGGCCAGCTATAAATTATGGTGGTGCTAGAAATGCTACGGATTATTTTGGAACTGTAGGTTATTCTGTTGGCTTTGATCATAAAGTATGTGATAAAGCAGGAAACTGTAATAGTTATTACTTACCAGTTGCTCATTCTTGTTAGGAGGTATTATGAGAAAAAAAATAGGATTTACCATTTTAATTATTGGTTTAGTTTTTCTTATCACTGGTTTTATTCTTGCCATTGTTTTTTCTAATAATGGCAAGAATAATGATGATATTCAAAATAATGAAAAATTATCTTCAACTTTATATAATAAGTATCATGACAAAATAGTTTCACAAACTACTTACTTTGAATTATATTTTTTTGAAGATCTTGAAAATTTTGAAACTAGTAAATTGAGTGATAAAGATAAAACGAAATTTATATTAGATATGTTATATAATTCTATAACTAGTTTTAAAGAAATATCTTCTTCTGAAGTTGTTTCCGAAGGGAGAAAATATTTTTCTGATTTTAATTTATATAGAAACAGTATTTCTTCTTCCGATGGGAATATATTATATAAATATGATAATGATAAGTACAGTTATGTTACATCTGATTCTAGCAATTTTTTTACTTTTACTTTTTATGATGTTTCTAGTGATGCATATGTGGATTATTGGATAGAAAAGAAAAAATTATATTTCATAAAAAAAGAAGTAAAAGAAGATAATCAATATATCTGTAATGTTTTTTCATCTATGTCTGATTATAAGAATAATAAATCTATTTATAGTTTTCCTTGTGATGAGTTTACTTCTATTGTAGATGATTATAGTAAGATTGAAAATTTATTAAAAACATATACATATACTTTTAAAAAGGTTGGAAAAAATTATTATTTAGACTCTATAAAAATGGAAGATTAATATTTTCCGTTTTTTATTTTTTGTGTGTTATACTTTTTTTAAAATAAGGTAGTGGTATTATGAGTGAAAATAATAAAGGTTTTACGATGGTTGAATTATTAACAACAATTACAATTATGGGTATTTTAATGGCTGTTCGAATTAGTGCTGTTTTTATTTATATTGAAAAGACAGGGAAACAGGCGGTTGATACTATTGTATCTACTGCTTATGCTGGTCCATATTTACAGATAAATCTTAGTAAAGGATAGGAGAATTCATTATGAAAAAACTTAGAAATATACTATTTTTCCTTGGAATAATTATGATTTCTTTGGGAATAGGTTTAGTTTTTATGAACTTTACTGTTTCTAAACAAACTATTGAAAAAAAATTATATACTGTTGATGAGGCAATTTCTGTATTACATGATAGTCTTGGCTATACTGACAGGGATGTCGAGTTTATTTCAAAAAAATCTAAGAATGAGTTTATATTTAGAGACTTAGTCCAGTCACAAGGTGATACTAGTGTTGATATTATTGTCAATGTTAGAAAGAAGACATATTCTGTTTCTTTTCAAAGACAACATTTAGGAGAGTCTTCATTAAATACATAAACGAATAGGAATTTTGTGATTTTTCAGAGAAAATTTTACATTAAAAAAAATTGATTTTCAATAAAAATTTTACATATGAGAAATT
>CALVSS010000067.1 GCA_944359095.1 uncultured Bacilli bacterium
TTTTGTACGTCTTCAATACTTAAGAATGGTTGTTTTTCTCTTTCTGCTACCAAAGCTTTGGCTACGGTATCTCCTAATCCATCAATCGCATTAAATGGTGGATAGATTTCTTTATCATTTTTAGCTACCCAGACAGTGGCATCACTGTGATATAAATCTACATTTAAAAATTTTATTCCTCTTGCTGTTGCTTCTAGGGCAACTTTTAGACTTTCAAATTGTCCATTTTCTTTATTCGTAGCTTCAAATCCTTTAGTTTGAATATCTTCTATTCTTGCTTTAATGGCATTATATCCTTTTATCATAGCATCTAAATCTACATCTGTTGCTTTTGATGAATACCATGAAGAATAGAAATATACGGGCATATGAACTTTATACCAAGCAATACGGAAAGCACTAATAACATAGGCTGCAGCATGGGCTTTTGGGAACATGTACTTGATTTTAGTACAAGAATCAATAAACCATTTTGGAATATTGGCATCTTCCATTGTCTTTTTATGTTGTTGCCAGGTTTCTGGGTCTTTAGAAGCTTTTCCTTTACGTACAAATTCCATGATTTTAAAGGCTTTAATTGGTTCTAGTCCATAATACATTAAGTTTACCATGATATCATCACGGCAACCAATAACATCTTTAAATGGTACTACATTATTAGCTATTAATTCTTGTGCATTTCCTAACCATACATCAGTTCCGTGAGATAATCCTGATATTTTAATTAATTCGGCAAAAGTCTTTGGTTTGGTATCTTCTACTAACTTAATAGTAAATGGTGTACCAAATTCAGGGATTCCTAACGTACCAGTGTTACACATAATTTGATCTGTTGTTACCCCTAGGGCTTTTGTAGAAGTAAAAATACTCATTGTTTCCTTATCATCTAGTGGTACTTTCATAATATCCGTTCCTGATTGTAATTGAATTAATCTAAGTTGAGTTGGATCAGAATGTCCTAAAATATCTAGTTTTAATACATCTTGGTCAATAGCATGATAATCAAAGTGGGTTGTTCTCCAATCTGCTGTTACATCATCTGCTGGATATTGATAAGGTGTAAAGTCAAATACCTCCATATAATCAGGAATAACAACAATTCCTCCTGGATGTTGACCGGTTGTTCTTTTAACTCCGGTACAGCCCATAGCTAATCGTTCTACTTCAGCATTTCGCATATCTCCAAGGCCTTTTTCTTCACAATATCCTTTTACATATCCAAATGCAGTTTTTTCGGCAACAGTACCAATAGTTCCTGCACGGAAGACATTATTTTCTCCAAATAGGACTTTAGTATAAGCATGGGCACTAGCCTGATTTAAATCTGAGAAGTTTAAATCAATATCTGGTACTTTATCCGCATTAAATCCTAAGAACGTTGCGAATGGCATATCTTGTCCATCTTTTATCATTGGAATATGACAGTTTGGACATTCTTTATCTGGTAGGTCGAATCCTGATGAATACGTTGCTCCTAAAGAATTTCCATCATCATCTTCAAAAATACTTAATTTACATTTACTACAACGATAATGAGCAGATAATGGATTTACTTCTGTTATTCCCATTAAAGTAGCCACGAAACTAGAACCTACTGATCCACGGGAACCTACTAAATATCCTTCGTCATTAGAGTGTTTTACTAAACGTTGAGCAATTAAGTAAATAGGATCAAATCCTCCACCAATAACTCCACCTAAAGACTTATCTAATTTTTTTTCTAATTCTTCGTCCGTTAGTTCTTCTTCACTATTTTCTTTAATGCTTTTTCTAACTAATGCTTTTACATTGTCTACTCCTTTTACTATTTCGTCATGTAATCTTTGATATATTTTTGCATTATATTGATCTTCATCTAAATTTTCTTTTTTTACTTCTTCTTTTATTGTTTTAAATACAATATCTCCATATAATTCTGTAGAAATACGCTCTTCAATAGAATATGGCAATGGATCTCCATACCATTCTTTGGCTTTGGTATAAACTAAGTCAGTTACCACTCTTGGACAATCTAGATAACTTTTTCCATCATCACTTTTAACTCTTGGTGAGAAAGGAATACCACCAGTATCGATGATAACTTCAATTACTTCTATCATATCAGCTATTTTATTTGTGTTTTCTACTACAATTTTATAGGCAGTATCTTCTCCTAAAAATTTAAAATCTTCTAACATTTCATCTGTTGTTCTAAAGTGATATGACGGAATTTCTTTGATATTTGATCTAGCTAGGGGATGACGTCCTCCTCCTGGTACTTTTTGATTTACGATAATTTCTCTATAAATTTTATTATCTCTTGTTAAATGGTGAACGTCTCCCGTTGCAACTATTATTTTACCTGCTTCTTCGGTTACTCGGACAATCTTTTCTAGATGGGCAGCTAATTCTACTTCTGTTGCAAATTCGCCTGTTTGAATTAAATGATTATAGCATTCTAATGGTTGTACTTCTACATAGTCATAAAATCTAATAATATTAGATAACTCATCATCACTTTTTGACTTAGCTAAAGTAAATACTTCACTTTCGTAGCATCCGCTACCAACTAACAATCCTTCTCTATGTTTTTCTATTTCACTGCGTAGGATTCTTGGTGTTTTATATAAATAAGTAGTGTTTGCTAAAGAAATTATTTTAAATAAGTTCTTTAATCCCACTTTATTTTTAGCTAATAAATTTACATGATAAGCACGTCCATATTTATGTATCTCATCTTTACTAACTAAAGTATCTAGTTGATCCATTGTTTCAATATTACGATTAGATAATTTTTTTAACATTTTATGAAATACAAGTGCTGTTCCTTCGGCATCATAATCTCCTCTATGGTGAGCACTTTCATCCCATGGTACTTCATAACGTTTTACTAAAGCAGATAGAGAGTGTCTAGCATAGGTATTATCCATGGTTCTAGATAGTTCTAAAGTATCAATTACTGGATTAGTAAATGTACCTAAATTATATTTTTTATAAGCCATTTCTAGGAAAGATACATCGAATTTCGCATTGTGGGCTACCATTGGACAATCTCCAAACCACTCTATAAATCTTTTTACAGCATTTTCTTCATTATCTTTTCCTTCTAACATAGCATCTGTAATATTAGTGACATCTATAATTTTTTGTGGAAGTGGTCTACCTGGATTAATTAATTCATCATATCTTTCTAATATTTCTCCATCTTTAATTTTGACAGCTCCTATTTCAATAATAGAATCTGCACCACCGGCATTAAAACCAGTTGTTTCAAAATCGAATACTACATAAGTTTGATCTAACATCACACCATTATTGGGTCTTACTACAATATTTACAGTATCATCAATTAAAGTTAATTCTGCTCCATAGATAGCCTTAAATGGCTTTTCTCCTTCTTTTAATTTTTTATTATAACTTGTAACAAAATTAAATACATGTGGAAAAGCTTGTACTCCATTATGATCAGTAATAGCAATCGCTTTATGTCCCCATTTTATAGCTTGCTTTAATAAAGCTTCTTCATCTACTACTCCATCCATTTGACTCATTTTGGTATGACAATGTAGTTCTACTCTTTTTACTTCTGCTTTATCCATGACTTCATCTTGTTCTTTTTCTATCTTAATAATATCTCTAGCATTTAATACTAATTCTTTAGCAAACTGATCTTCTTTAGTATATCCTCTAATTTTAAACCAAGAACCAGTTTTTAATTCTTTACATAATCTCTTATATTCTTCGTCATCTCTAACAAATACTTTACAATAAATACTATCTGAATAATCTGTAATTTTTAAAGTTATAATTTTAAAATCTGTTTTACTAGATTCAAAATACTCTGTACCAAAGACATAGGCCTCTACTACTACATTATTATCTTCTCCAATTAGGGTTTTAATTTTTATTGGTTCTTCCTTAATACCTCTTCCTAATACACTATTAGGGTCTTTAGGTTCTCTTTTATATTTTTTCTCTTTTGGATGTTCTACTGGAGTTTCTTCTTTTTTCTCTGGTATTTTTACTTTTACTACTAAATCTTGTTTAATCTCTTCTAAAATACTATCTTCATGTCTTAATACTACTTCAATATTGAATTTATAACCCAGATTTTTATATAGTCTATTTATTTTCTCTAATACTTCTTCAAGTCGTTCTTGTTCTACTTCTGATGTTGCGACTAAAACTAAAAATCCTTCTTCTATTTTTAAAGCATCGCTATATATTTCTAATACTTTTAACTCATCTTTTACTTCATTTAATATATATGGGTAATAACTTAGATAAGTATTAATATCAATATTTTCAACATTCCAAATAAAAGTAATATCTTTAGCATTTTCATCTAATAGATGTTTTTTTTCTTCTAACTCTTCTATTACTTCTAATGGTACAGCACTAGGAATAGAGATAAATATCTCCCAAGTATCTGTCTGTCTATGAATTCTTATTTTAGTTAATTTAGCCGTAGAAAAATATGGATACTTATCTTTATCCATATTTATTTTGTTTAATAAGATTTCTATTTTCTCATCCATATTATTTCCCCCTACTAATATTATATAATTTCTAATTCATGTATTTTTACAATATATTTTTGATTTCTAATACAAAAATCAATGAAGTCTAAGATATTTTTTTTCTTTAGTTCTTTTTCGTATGGATATTTCTCTACTTCAAAAGCAATTTTATCACGCATCATAAAACTCATCATTTCTTCTTTATCAGCACCTAAATACATTAACCAATAAGGATAAATTTGTCTTTTTAAATAGTTTAAAGTTGGTTCTCCTGTTAAATAATAACTTCTTCCTGTTAATCTTGTAGGAAATTCATTTAATATTGCAAGCTCAATTACTGCTTCTACAATTTCTTTATATTCTACTTGATAGTCTTCAAATTCTTTTCTTAAAATTTTATAAACTAGTTCTACTAATAATTTTATTCCTGTATCGGCTGTTACTTTTTTCCCTAACACTACTGTATTTACTTTAGCATCTTTAGGTGATGAAGTGTCTAGAATATCTAATTGATCAGATACTACTAAAATTTCATAAGGTTTTATATCTAACCTAGTAATTGATTTAATAATTTTATTGGCTTCTTTTTTATGGTCATCCCATATTTTTAATACTTGATTACGATATTTTTCTGTACTTTTTTTAATAACTTCGTATTCTTTCGTTTCTAACATTATATTATAAATATCATCATTATTTGGTATAAAGTTTTTTGGATCTTTTAATATTAAATTTTTATCTTTATAAGTGGTATTATATTCTTTTTTATAATTAATCCATAGTTTTTGTTTTAACCGGTGGATTCTTTCATTTATTGAAGCTTGAAACAATAAGTTCCAGATTAATACATAATCATTGACTACAAACTTTAGATTCACAGCTATTCCTCCTACCTCTTTATATAATAATATCACAAAATTTTATTGATTGGGAATAGTTCATGAAAAAAAATACTCAAATTTTTTTGAGTATTAAAAAAAGTTTTTATAAATAAAATATATTGCTACTGCGATTACTGCAATTACTAATAATATTAAGATAATTTTTAAAGCAATTGGCATCTTTTTTTCTTTAAATTCATCATCCATTTCAAAGTCTTTATCAGATAAATCCATACTTCTTGTATAAAAATCTGTATCTGATTCATCCATAATACTACTTGATGTTTTTTCATCTTTTAATTTATTTACTTTTTCTATTTGGTCTTTATCTAAAATTTCTTTAGAAAGTGATAAACTTTTTTCTAGTTCTTCATCATCTTCGTCTTCTTTTTCTTCTTTTTTATCTTCTTTTACTGGTTTATCAACTCTATCCATCATATTGGTTGCCATTAAATCGCTTAGAAGATTTACACTTGTTGCTTGATCAATTTCTCCAGCTAGTGTTTTAGAAGTTATCGTATCAATAAGGGTCCTTAATTCGTCTTCGTCTGGTTTTGTTCTTTCTACTTTTTCTTTTCTATATTTTTCTAATTCTTCTGGATTTAGACTAGCTAAAATATTATAACTTGTATTTTTTAATTTTCTTTTGGCTTCTAGTTCATCTTTTTTTATACGATTCTTTTTAGCTTCTTCTATTACACTGTTAATATCATAAACTTTGTTTTCTCTATCTTGGTACAAATAGTTAAATTCGTCTAACTCTTTTTTTACTTTAGGTTGTTCTGGCATAATTGGGTTGTATTCT
>CALVSS010000068.1 GCA_944359095.1 uncultured Bacilli bacterium
TAATTAATATGAATCTTTTTATAGTGAGCATAGCTCACTTTTTATTTTGTCCTAATAAAGAGAAAATTCCTTATTAGCAAAAAAAGCATCTTTCGATGCTTTTTGAAACAGTATAAATTAACGTTTTGAGAATTGTGGTGCACGACGTGCTTTTTTCAATCCTGGTTTCTTACGTTCTTTCTTACGTGAATCTCTTGTAATGAATCCAGCAGCTTTTAATACTTTTCTGAAACTATTTTCAGAATCAGCAGGTGTTGTTGAATCATATTCTAATAATGCTTTTGTAATACCGTGACGGATTGCTCCAGTTTGTCCACTGTATCCACCACCATATACTTTAGCTTCAACATCAAAAATTTCTTTTGTATTTGTAATTTCTAATGGTTGAGATAAATCCATTACGCAAAGTTTAGATGGAAAATATTCATTTACATCCATTCCATTAACAGTAATTTTTCCAGTTCCTGGAGTTAAAGTAACTTTAGCAATACTAGTCTTTCTATGACCAGTTCCATAATATTTATTTTTCTTTTCTTTTGCCATAACTTATACCCTCCTACTTCATTTCAAGCACTTCTGGCTTTTGTGCCTCATGCTTATGCTCATTTCCAGCATATACAAATAATTTCTTATACATTTGTCTACCTAATCTGTTATGTGGTAGCATTCCTTTTACGGCTCTTTCTACCATTTCAACTGGATATTTTTCAATCATTTCTTTTGCTGTTCTTTCTCTTAATCCACCTAGATATTGTGAATGATTATAGTACATTTTATCATTCATTTTGTTTCCTGTTAAATTTACTTTCTCTGCATTAATGATAATGATGTTGTCTCCGCAATCAATATTTGGAGTGTAAGTTGGTTTGTGCTTTCCACGTAGATATGTAGCAGCAAGTGATGCTACACGACCTAAAGATTTACCTTCAGCGTCAATAACGTACCATTTACGTTCTACTGTTTCTTTCTTTTGCATATAGCTTTTCATAAATTTCTCTCCTTTACCTTCAATTAGGTTTTCCCACGACCTAATTAATGTGGGGATATTCGAATGTACCGATTATGATTATACTAAAAAAAGCATTAAAAATCAATACTTTTTTTATTTTATCTCTTATTTTACGTAGATTTTTTAATCTTGGTCTTGATATTTTACATTTACTAAATATAGTCCTTCGGCAGGTGCTGTTTTTCCACCTACTGATCGATCCTTTTTATTTAAAAATTCCTCCATATATTTAGGTTTTTCTTTTTCTTTTTCTTCTCCTATCTTAATTAGTATTCCTACCATATTGCGTATTTGATATCTTAAAAAACCATTTCCAGTAAAAGTAAATTTTAAAATATTGTCTTTTATTTGTTCTACTTTGGCAGTGGTTATTGTCCTGATGCAATTTTCTTTTTCTTTATTTTCAGTTACAAATGATCTAAAATCATGTTCTCCTAATAGATATTTAATTGCTTCTTGCATCGCTTTTAGATTTAATTTGTAATTATACTGAAATACATAGTTTCGTTGAATAGGGTCATATTCTCCCATATTTATATAATATTCGTATGTTTTTTCTATAACACAATATCTAGCATGGAAATTACTGGATACTTGTTTTGTCTTAATTACGTGAATATCCTCTGGTAAATTGCTGTTCATTGCTCGCTTTAATTTATATTCTGTTATGTTTACATCTAAATCAGCATGACCACATTGCATTTTGGCATGCACTCCTTTATCTGTTCTTCCTGATGATGTAAATGTTGTCTTTTTACCATTGTTTATTTTTGTTAAAGCTTTTTCTATTTGTTCTTGTATTGTTAATAATCCTGGTTGTGTCTGATATCCTTTGTAATTAGTTCCATCATAGGATAACGTTATTAAAAATCTCATATATCCTCCTTTTTGTTGACTAATTTATGTGTTTATAGATATCTTTGATGATATCTCTGATGTCTTTATGATAATCTATTTTTACTTTCTTTTTCTTTATTGCTTTATATGTAAATAAAACAATATCTGGAACGTGAAAGCCATTTCTTTTTAAATAGTCTACTCTTTCATAGGATTCTTTTGTTTCTCCCTCTAAAAAGATTCTTTTATTTTTTACAAAGATTATTTTATTTGTATATTGATATAAAATTTCACAATCATTCGTTCCAATAATAATTATTTTGTGAAATTGTTCTTTTAATTTATTTAATATCATCATTATTTTTTTTCTATTTTTGTTATCTAAAGAACTAAATGGGTCTTCTAAAATAATCATATCTGGATTTGATAAAAGGCTAATTGCAATTTGAACTTTTTTCTTTTCAGAATTAGATAATGATGTAATATCTCTATCTAATAATGAACTATCTAGACCAACAATTTTTAAAGAGTCTTTTTCTTTTTTTTCAATATTTTTTATTTGTAGATGATAATAATTAATTAAGTAATCCATATGTTCTTTAATCGTGTTTAAATAATTTATTTTAGTAAAGTCTTTTCCTACTTTTACTATTTTTTTATAATAATCTAAATAATTATCTTTATTGATGATGTTGTCATCTATTTTTATCTCGCCTTGTGGTAAAGCCTTTAAGTTTAAGATATCTAGTATTTCTTCATACTCTGATCCAGTAATTCCTATGATATCATTTCCTGATAGGGTTGTTGTGAATTCCCAATCATTCATTTTGATATTTTCTAATACTATTTCCATATTGTATCTACCATCCTGTCCATATCTAGTTCTATTTTATCCACTACGTTATAATCTCTTAGTTTTACTGATAGGTCTACCATGAAGGGTAAATCTAATCCCAATTTATTTAAAACATTATCTTTTTCTATAATTGTTAGTGGTTCTCCTTCTAATAGAATTTGTTTATCTTCTATAATTAATAGATAGTCACTTTCTAGGGCAATATTTAAATTTCCAGTAGTCATTATAATGGCTATTTTAGTTTCTAGTTGTAGACTTCGTAATAAATTAATTATTTCTTTTTGTTCCTTTTCTTCTAATCCTTGACAAATATCATCTAAAAACAATATTTGTGGTGATCCTAACATTTTTTCAGCAAGAAGTAATTTTATTTTTATAAACTCTGGTACTTCATTTGGATTTTTCTTTTGAAATTTTGTTAATTTATATTTTTTGATGATTTCTTTATATGTTTCTTGTTTTTCTTCTTCTGTTTTGATAAATAGATGTATCATATAGTTTAATTCGTCTTCTATTGTTTGAAATAAAAAAGTAGGATTATCTTGGGGAATAATAGTTCCCGTAATTTCTTTCCACAAGTTCTGTGGATATTCTTCTTTTAACATTCCTAATAATTTTATAGAATTATCTACTTCTATTTGTCCACTTAATATTCTAATTAATGTAGTTTTTCCACAATTGTTTGAACCTGAGATAGTTATAAACTTTCCTTGATCTACTTGGAAGGATAATTGATTAAATAAATTCTCATAAACTAAGTTGTTAACTTCTAATAATTCCATTATTTCATCCTCCCTGTTTCCTTGTATTATTATATAATATTGCGTTTAAAAAAGCCAGTTTATCTGGCCTTTTTCTTTTGTATTCTATATGTTATTCGTAATAAAAATTTATCTGATATAAATCTTTCAAAAAATTTGCAACATTTCATTTTAAATCCTGGTATAATTAACATTTTATTTTTAAACATTTCATCAATTGCATATTTCGCTACAAAACTGCTTTTTAATGGTTTTACTGAAAAACTAACTCCGGCAGTTTTGTTAAAGTTGGTATCTACGGGTCCAGGACATAATACTGATATATGGACATTTGTTTTTTTCTTTTTTTGTTCATACCATAATGCTTCTGTTAATTGATAGATATATGACTTGGTTGCATAGTAGGTACTCATTAAGGGACCTGGTTGAAAAGCTGCTGATGATGCAACATTTAGAATATATCCAGAATTCTTTTTTTCCATATCCTTTAAAAATTCTTTAGTTAAAATATGTACTGCTTTAATATTAGTGTTTATCATATCTATTTCTTGTTGTAAATCTGTTGTAGTAAAATCCCCAAATAGACCAAAACCAGCATTATTAATTAATATATCGATATTTTCTTTTTTAGTTAATATATATAATTCTTTTACTTTTTGTTCGTTGGATAAGTCAGCAACAATAATCGTTACTTTTGTTGGTAATGATTCTTGGATCTTTTCTAATTTTTCTTTGTTTCTAGCTACTAATATAAGTTCGTATTTTTTGGTTGCTAGATACTTTGCTATATCAAGTCCAATTCCTGATGATGCTCCGGTAATTAATGCTTTCATATTATCCTCTTCCTTCAATTTTATTATAACATGAATTATAAAAAGTTTTAGAAAAGTTTTTCTATTTGACAAAAAAAGCACTAGTTTAGTGCTCTTACTTTGTTTCCTTATCCTTATTTTTGGCAGGTTTTTCTTCTTTTGGTTTAGCTTCATCAACTAATTTTAAAATTACCATTAAAGAATTGTCTCCACGACGTTCTGCTAATTTTAAAATTTGAGTATATCCACCATTACGATTTTCATAACGTTTTGCTAAATCATTGAAAATTTTATCTACAACTTTCTTATCGTTATGTAAAAATGCTAAAGCTTTACGGCGAGAAATTAAATCACCTTTTTTACCATAAGTAATCATTTTTTCAACGAACTTACGTACTTCTTTTGCTCTAGTTTCAGTTGTAGTAATGCTTTCATTAACTACTACTTGTTTTGTCATAGTAGCTAACATACTTCTTCTATGCTTATTATCTACACCTAATTTTCTCATAGTTATTTCCTCCTTATATTTTAGTCATCATCACGTAATACTAGGCCCATATCTTTAATTTTATCTAATACTTCTTTTAATGATTTCTTTCCTAGATTACGAATTTTCATCATGTCTGATTCACTCTTATTAACAAGATCTTGTAAAGTATGAATTCCTGCTCTCTTTAAGCAATTGTATGCTCTAACAGAGAAGTCTAAATCTTCAATTGATGTCTCTAAAGCTTTAACTTTTGGATCTTCTGTCTTTTCAATCATTATTCCACTTACATCAGCGATTGATGATAAATCTGTTAAAATAGTGAAATGTTCAATTAAAATTCTTGAAGCTAAAGCAATTGCTTCTTCTGGCTTCATAGAACCGTTTGTCCATACGTCTAAAATTAATTTATCATAACTTTCATCTTGTCCTACACGAGCGTTTGCAACTTCATATGATACTCTTTCAATAGGAGAATATAATGAGTCAATAGCTATAACTCCTGCTTTCTTAATATCATGAATTTTCTTGTTGTCTTCACTTCTAACATAACCACGACCGTTTGTTACAGTCATTTCCATGTTTAGAGATGCTCCTTTTGATAATGTAGCGATAACTTTATCTTTGTTAATTACTTCGATATCAGCATCGTGTTCAATATCTCCAGCAGTAATTTCTCCTTCTTTTGTTGTGTTAATACGAACAATCTTTTCTTCATTAGAATGGTTTTTAAATACTACACCTTTTAAATTTAAAATGATTGTTGTAACATCTTCGTAAACTCCTTCGATTGTCTGGAATTCATGAAGAACACCATCAATTTTAATACTACTGATAGCACTTCCTGGAAGAGATGATAACATTACTCTTCTTAATGCGTTACCGATTGTAGTACCAAATCCTCTTTCTAGTGGTTCTAATTCAAATCTACCATAGAAATTGCTTTCTACAGAATCTGTTATTTTATAAATTGGTTTTTCAAATTGTAACATGAAACTAACCTCCCTTATTCAATTAATTATACACGTGGACGTTTTGGTGGACGACATCCATTGTGTGGTATTGGTGTAACATCAATAATTGTAGTTACTTCCAAACCTGCAGTTTGAAGTGAACGAATTGCTGTTTCTCTACCTGGTCCTAAACCTTTTACACGTACTTCCACTTTACGCATACCCATATCATATGCAACTTTTCCAGCAGCTTCTGCAGCCATACCAGCAGCAAATGGAGTTGATTTTTTACTACCTTTGAATCCGATAGCTCCAGATGATGCCCAGCTAATTACGTTACCATC
>CALVSS010000069.1 GCA_944359095.1 uncultured Bacilli bacterium
GTTAATTACTTAACTTCTACAGTAGCTCCAGCTTCTTCAAGCTTAGCTTTAATTTCATCAGCTTCAGTAGTAGAAATATTTTCTTTAACAACACCTTTGTTATCAACGATGTCTTTAGATTCTTTTAATCCTAAACCAGTAATTTCTTTAACAACTTTAATTACAGCAACTTTAGCAGCTCCACCGTCAGCGATAGATACTGTAACTGTAGTTGGTGCAGCATCTTCTGCTGCTCCAGCAGCTGGTGCAGCAACAGCAACAGCACTTGGATCAACACCAAATTCTTCTTTCATTGCATCTACTAATTCTTTAATTTCTAATAAATTCATTTCTTTTAAACCACTGATAAATTCTTCTTTTGTAATTTTAGCCATTTTTATTTCCTCCTTATTTTATTTTATTATTCATTTTCTTCTTTTTGTTGACTATATAAGTCTAAGCAAATAGCCAAGTTCTTTGGAATTTCCATCATACCACCAGCAAGCATAGTAAGTAATCCATCTCTTGATGGGATAGTTGCATATTCAGCTAATTTAGCTTGATCAGCTTTTTCTCCATCTACAATCCCTACTTTTAAAACTAATGCTGGGTGATCTTTAGCAAATTCTGACAAAACTTTAATTGGTGCAACTTGATCTTCACCATAAGCAAAAGCACTTGGTCCGTTTAATGCATCATTTAAATCAATATTTAAATCATTAAAAGCACGAGCCATTAAAGTATTTTTATATACTTTATAGTCAGAATTAGACTCTCTTAACTTAACACGTAATTCTTTAGCTTCACTATCAGTCATACCACGATAATCAAATAAAACGATAGTATTAGCTTTTTCAACACGGTCTTTAATTTCATCAATAACTGCTTGTTTTTGCTTTAAGATTGCTGCGTTTGCCATCAAAACACCTCCTTTAATTTTAGGGATGCCATAAAAAATGTTCTCAATAACTATCGAGAACATTTTTCTTTACTTAAGATTAAGTCCTCGGTAGGATTTATTTTGATACCTACTGTCTATGGCACCTATAAATTGTCTTTATTATATACTATATCTTACTATTTGTCAAAATTATTTTCAACTTTAATTCCAGGACCCATAGTAGAAGATATAGATATACTCTTAACGTAATCACCTTTTACAGTAGCTGGTTTAACTCTTAAAATAGTATTTACAAAAGCATTTAAATTCTCAAGTAAATCTTCTTCAGAGAATGAAACCTTACCAATAACTCCATGAATAATTCCGAAACTATCAGCACGATATTCAACACGTCCAGCTTTAACTTCGTTAACAGCTTTAGCTACATCTAATGTAACAGTACCAGTTTTAGGGTTTGGCATTAATCCTTTAGGTCCTAAAACTCTACCTAATTTACCAAGAAGTGGCATCATATCAGGAGTAGCAATAATAGTATCAAAATCGAACCAATTTTCTTTTTCGATTTTTTCTAACATATCAACGTCTCCAACATAATCAGCTCCAGCTTCTCTAGCTTGATTAGCTTTTTCTCCTTTAGCAATTACTAAAACTTTAGTAGTTTTACCAGTTCCTTTTGGAAGTACAATAGCTCCTCTTAATTGTTGATCAGCTTTCTTAGTATCAACATTTAATCTCATAGCGATTTCAACACTACCATCAAAAGAACTAATAGAAGTTTCTTTAACTAATTTAACAGCTTCTTCTTTAGGATAAACTTTATTACGTTCAACCTTAGACATAGCTTCTATATATTTTTTACTTCTCTTTTTCATCTTATTTCCTCCTTACGTGGTAATAGCGGTTTCCCCTTCCACATAGGTATTCCCTACATAGAATAATTACTTATCTGTATAACCAGGAATTGAAATACCCATATTTTTAGCAGTACCAGCAACTGTCTTCATTGCAGCTTCTACATCATAAGCATTTAAATCTGGTAATTTGATTTCAGCAATTTCTCTTAATTGATCAACAGTTAATGTAGCAACAACTTCATTTGCTCCTTTAACTGAACCTTTATTAATTTTTGCATATTTCTTAAGTAAGAATGCAACTGGTGGAGTTTTAATTACGAAATCAAAACTTCTATCATCATAAATAGAAATTTCAACTGGTAAAATATCTCCCATTTTATCTCTAGTAGCATCATTATACTTAGAACAAAAATCTTGTAAATTAATTCCTGCAGGTCCTAAAACAGTTCCAACTGGTGGAGCTGGTGTAGCTTTTCCTGCTGGGATTTGTAACTTAATTTTCTTTATTGCTTCCTTTGCCACGAAAAACACCTCCTATAATTTTAGTTTTCGCGAGTGGTCCAAATAGCTTGATTCCCGCTTTCATAAATGCAAACCATGCTTCCCACTAAATCTATATTAATTTCAATATAGCCCCTAAATAATAACATACTATTTTTATTTTTGCAACAATTTTATGCTTTTTCAATTTGATTTAACTCAACTTCAACAGAAGTCTCTTGTCCAAATAAATCAACAAGTAACATAACTTTTTGATTTGGAAGGTCAACACTATCAACTTTACCAAACATTCCATTAAATGGTCCATCAATAATTTTAACAGTTGCTCCTTCTGCTAAATCAGTATTAACATCCATACGACTAATTCCCATATTACCAAGAATCTTATCAACTTCATATGGTTGTAAAGGAGTAGGTTTAGCTCCCTTACCACTAGATCCAATAAATCCAGTTACTCCTGGTGTATTACGAACAACGTACCAAGCTTCATCAGTCATAACCATTTCAACTAGTATATAACCAGGAAACATCTTTTTTACTTTTTCTTTCTTAACACCATCTTTAATTTCTACTACTTTCTCTTCTGGAATGACAACTCTAAAAATATAGTCTTTCATATCCATAGATTCAGCACGCATTTCCAATTTTTCTTTTACCTTATTCTCATGGCCAGAATAAGTATTAACAACATACCATTGTTTATCCATAACTAAAACTCCTTTTATCTAAATATTGATTGAACTAATGCAAAAATAACATCGATAATATAAAAGAATAAAGAACAAAAAACAATAAATAAAACAGTAGCGATAGAATATTTAATCATATCTTTCTTTGTAGGCCAATGAACTTTCTTTGTTTCAGACTTAACTCCACGACAAAAGATACGAAATCTTACCCATAAACTTTTCTTTGTAGAAGATTCTTTAACTGTATTTTTTTCTTTTACATCTTTCTTTTTACTATTATTATCTTGTTTCTTTTCAGTTTTTTTATTAAACTGACTATCATCGATTTTATAGTTTTCTATTTCTTTTCTTTTTCTAACTTCAGCCATATTTCACCATTCCTATTTTTTTTCAAAATAAAAACACTTTTCGTGTTCACCATTAAAATAGCATAAACATCAAAAAATGTCAACAATATTATATTTATTTAAGAAAATTTAAAATTTATACTTCTAATATCAATATAAAATATAGGATAACAATAAAATAGTAAGACCTAATGTCAAAACTAAAATTGGATAAATCAAACTTCTTACAAAAGCCCCATCTTTTTTCAACAAATTAGCGTAAATTAAATCATTTTCTTTATCATTATTAGGAACTAAATCTGAAGCTTGAAAAGTCCCATTTGTCTTAACTAAAGATTTTCCATGACCATTACCACCTTCAGATACTTCTCTATCTAAATTAGCTAAATCTCTCTTTTTTCTTTCTCCTACATAATCACTATAATAAACTGACGCATCTCGTTCAATAACACCTTTAAAATAACTTAAATCTTCTTGAGGTAAAAAGATAGAAAAATTATCAAGATTATGTTTTAAAAAATTAATAGCTTCTCCATTAAAATATGGTAAACAGTTAGCATAAACACCTATTTGTAATACTGCAGAATAAAAAATATTATTACGAATAAGTGCTTTATCCTCTTGAAAATTTCCAGGTAAATCTTCTAAACTATCAAATTTTACTTGTCTTAAAGAGTGATTTAATATCTCTATCTTATCTAAAGCAAAAGAATTAATATAATATCCCTGATGATGAACATACTTCATCGCAATATCCATATTAATAAATAATGTTTGTAAATCTTCTTGTGTATGAAAATTATCTAACCATTCTTGTAAAGTAATAGTTTCTATATTTTTCTTATTTTTTAACATTTTTAATTCATTAACATCAGAAAAAGGAACAGGTCTATTCTGTTCTTGATTAGAAGAATAATTATCAAACGAATACTGTCCCTTCATATTCTACTCACCTATTATTATTGTAAAACAATTAAAATTATTTTTCAATTCAATTCATAATTTTCTAAACACTTTTTTAAATAATTTCTAGCTTTCGCAACTTTAGAATCTACAGTAGATAAAGAAATAGCTAATAACTGAGAAATTTCTCTATAAGTAAAACCATTATATTTTAATAAGAAAACACATCGTGTATCTAAATCTAAAAAGTATAATTTAGAAAAAATTGTTTTTAAAAGATCCTTAGAAGAAGATTTATAAAAAGTTCCTGAAAAAGAAGTATCTTCAACACAATTACAAGAATAATTATCATCAGGTAAACAGTGATTTAATACCTGGTGTTTCTTAGCTCCTAAAGACCGACAATATGTATTCATATTTCTTTCAATACAAATACAAGCATAAGTATAAAATATAGTATTTAGATGATCTTGATAACTAATAATAGCTTGATTTAATCCTAAATACCCTTCTTGTATTAAATCTTGATACTCTCCACCATGATGTTGAACAAAAGAAGCATATCTTTTCGCAATAGATTTAATAATAGATGAATATTTTTGAGATAAAATATCATAACTAGTATCCATATCTTCACTAGCAAAATATAAAACCTCATAATCGTTTATATTTTTATAATTCAAAATATCCTCTACTTTCTATTTCGAATTACCTCATATATCATTATCCCACTAGCAACAGAAGCATTTAAACTATTGGTTGTCCCATACATTGGTATTTTTGCAATAAAATCACACTTTTTCCTAACTAATTTTGAAATTCCAGAACCTTCATTTCCTATAATTAAGGCAATTTTTCCAGAATAATCAATATTACGATAATCAACACTATCTTCTAATGCTGTTCCAACAATCCAAAATCCTTGTTCTTTTAAATAATCAATCGTAGAACCTAAATTAGTAACTTGGCAAATCTTCATATGATCTAAAGTACCTACACTAGTTTTCATAACAGTAGCATTAACTCCTACTTGTCTATCTTTTGGAATAATAATACCATCAACACCAGCTGCCTCACAAGTCCTAATAATAGCTCCAAAATTATGAGGATCCTCTATATGATCTAAAATAACAAAAAAGCTTGGATTATCTTGTAACAAGTTAGACAATGAACAATATTGGTAATCACGAACATATAGAATTATACCCTGATGAACCCCTTCTGCCAAACGATCAATTTCTCTCTTTGGTTTAACAGAAACTGGTATTTTACTATTTTCTAATAATGAAAGAATTTTTTTGTCTGTAAATCCTTCCTGTAATAACACTTTTTGAACTTTTTTTGGATTTTGTAACATTTCTAAAGCAACATTTCTACCATAGACTAACATTCTTATCCCTCCAATATATATTTCATTATTTCATCAATTCTATTCTTTTTATTACTAAGATCTAAATAACCAATAAGTGCCTCTAATCCTGTTGCATATTTATAAGTCACAATATCACAACTTTTTGGATGAGAAGTAGTCTTATAATTTCTTGCTCTTAAAACAACATCCAATTCTTCTTGGGATAAAAAATTATCATCTATCATTTTCTTTAAAAAACTAGCTTGACTTTTAGCACTAACATAACTAACCGCAGCCTTTTGTAATTGATCAACATGTCCAATACCTTGAGATATTAGAAATCTACGTACATAGTTTTCATAAATTGTATCTCCTAAATAAGCCAAAACTAAAGAATTAATCTCTACTACTTTCATAAAAAGTATCATCCCTTTCACTACGTTCAAGGCACACATAGGAATGAAAACCTTGAACTAAATTTATTTTACTA
>CALVSS010000070.1 GCA_944359095.1 uncultured Bacilli bacterium
TTTTATCTTCTAGTAAAATAGTAATAAAAAAGATAGATTTGACTTTTATTTAGTCTTTTCTATCTGAACTGTAACAATTATCAATAGAATTTTTCAAAACTGTACAGAATAAAATGCACTATGCTACACATGGGCATACTGCTGCTGAAGTTATATTTACTAGAGTTGATTCTAAAAAAGAATATTTAGGTCTTACTAATTTTAAGGGTAATTATCCAACAAAGAGTGAAGCTGAAATTGCTAAAAACTATTTAACTGACGAGGAACTTAATAAATTAAATAGAATGGTATCAGCATACTTAGATGTAGCAGAAATCAATGCTTTAGATAGACACCCAATGACTATGCAAGATTGGGTTAACGAATTAGATTCATTTCTAAAGATGACAAGAAAAGATATATTAAATGGTTTAGGAACCATATCACACAAAGAAGCATTAGAAAAAGCACATAAAGAATATGATAAATATATGCAAAAACATCTAACTACTGCTGAGCAAGATTATTTAGAAATGTTAAATAAAGAAATTGAAGAAATTGATAAATAATAGGTTGGTGATAGAATGGCGAAAAATTTAGAAACAAGTTTATGCAAAATTAATTATTCAGAAAGCTTAGAAGATTTAGCACAAGCTACAATATCATTGTTAGATAAAAAAATTATAGAATACAATACATTTTTTGACATATCTATTCAAGAACAAATAATTGTTAACTATTTTGATACTGTGGAAGAATTTAGAGAATTTATATATAAAATTAGAGGTGAAAGAGATTCATTACCCGAATATGCTAGGGGAACTTATGATAATGGAATGGTTAATGCATGTGTAAATCCTAAGTTTCAATTAAAAAGATTATATACTGCCAGTCATGAGTTGTTTCATATTTTGTATATGAAATACATACTAAATAATGATTATTTAAAAAGAATAGTTTGGTATGATGAAGGTATGGCACAATTTATGTCTGGAGAAAAAGATTCATTAAATGATAATAGCATTTTTAAAGATTTTTATATGAAAGTAAAAGAAGAAACAAAAGTAACACCTCAGATGGATACTTTAGAACACGGAAATTCTTTTGTTAATGAAGACTATAATGGTTATGACTTAAGTTATTTAGCTATAAAATATTTGTCAGATATTTTAAGTGCTGAACAATTTAAAGATTTAATGTCTGATTTTAAAAAAATTAGTCAACTTGGTGATGATATAATACAGAAAATGTTTAGTTATTATGATGAAAAGTTAGAAAACAAAATTGTAAAAAAATGAATTAAAATTTAATCATCCTATAAAATTTAACAAAAATTAGATAATAGGATGATTTTTTAATGCTTTAATATCTTATAATATAAAGATTAATTTAATAGTTATTCTTTGTATAAACCTATGAAGTAGTATGGATTTCGTAAGTACGAAATAAGAATGGCACATATAGAATTCCTTATTTTATAAGGGATTGATGAGTATCATTGTGCCATCTTCTTATCCTGCTGTTTCATAATTTATTAAATTATGAAACTTTTTAGGATGATAGATAAAACTTTCCACAATAAATGACTTGACTCTTATATTTTAAAAGAGGTATCATCCAGAAATGAGGAGATGATGTTTATGAATAAGGAGGATTATGAGATTAAGTAATATACCTGAGTATGCAAATTTCATACCAAGTAATATTACAAAAATTAAAACCATAGAATTAATTGGAGGTACCAAACTCTATGGTTAAATACAATGTTGATTTAAAATTTAAAGAAAATGGTAAATCTTTAAATGAAATAATTACTGAAGTATTAAAAATTGAACTACAAAAAAAATTAGACATAACTTGCAATTATTTAAATAGAGAGCTACCATGTAATCATACTCATTATTCCCAAGTAGAAGGGAGTAGTAATTAATGGTAGGGAATAGTAGTTTTAAAGTAGGAATTTATATAAGATTATCAAGAGATGATGGGAATATAGAATCAGATAGTATTGTTAGTCAAAGAAGTTTACTGAATCAATATATAAAAGAGAATAATTACAATCTAGCGGATGAATATGTGGATGATGGATTTACTGGAACTAATTTTGAAAGGCCATCATTTAAGAGAATGATTAATGATATTGAATCTGGAAAAATTAATATGATTATTACTAAAGATATGTCTAGATTAGGTAGAGATTATATAGGTACAGGAGAACTAATAGAAAAGTATTTTCCAAATAAAAATGTTAGATATATTGCTATTAATGATGGTATAGATACATTTATAGATAATACTAATAATGATATTGCACCATTTAAAGCCATAATGAATGATATGTATGCTAAAGATGTTTCTAAAAAGATTAAAAGCAGTCTTCATTCTAGGATGAAAGAAGGGTTATATGTGTCAGGAAGATGTCCTTTTGGCTATATGAAAGATCCAACTAACAAAAATCATTTAGTAATTAACGGAGAACAAGCAGAAATTGTTAAATTAATATTTTATTTAGCACTAAAATGTAATACATATCATTTTATAGCACAAGAACTTACTAAAAGAAAAATTAAAACACCAGCATCTTATTACAATTATGTTTGGAATACAAAATGTAGTACAGAGTGTATAAGTCAAGAATATGGTGTATGGGTTGATACAACTATTAAAGCAATACTTACTAATCAAATATATGTAGGTGATACAGTTCAAGGTAAGACTAAAAAGATTAATTATAAGCTTAAAAAGACAGTTAAGAATAATCCTGATGATTATATTATAGTAGAAAATACTCACGAAGCAATCATTGATAGATATACATTTAACTATGTACAAACTCTGCTACCAAAAAATGTTAAGAGGCCAGAAAAGAAAAGGTTTTACTTACTAGATGGACTTTTATATTGTGGAGATTGTAAACATAGAATAACAATTAGATACCAAAATAAAACAGGAAGAAGTTATACTACTTGTGATTATTATAGAACATATTCAAAATATCATGTATGTACCACTCATACAAATAATTATGAAGTATTAGAAAGTGTTATTCTAGATAATATAAGGGAAGTATGTAAGAAATATTTAGATAAAAATAAAATTAAAGAATCTATTAAAGATTTAGAATTTGGAGATAACACCTTAAAGATAAAAAAACAAATTGAAAGTTTAGAAATAACAAATAATAAATTAACTGAAAACCTAGATAAAACGTATATGGATAGATTAAAAGGTATTATTGATGAAGAACAATACTTAAGAGTAAGTGAAAATCTAAAACAAGAAATAGATAATAATAAAAAGAATATTGATAATCTTAAAAATGAAAGTATAGAAGTAAATAAAATAGATAATAAACAAATAGAAAAATATATAAATGAATTTTTATCGATAGATAATCCAACTAGAGAGTTGATAATTAATTTAGTAGAAAAGATTTATATCTATCAAGATAAGACGATAGATATTATATTTACATTTAAAAATGTTACATAAAAATTGTATCAGGAGATACCTTATATGGTATCAGTAAACAATTTGGTGTTCCCGTAGAAACGATAAAACGCCAAAATAATTTAACAACCAATACTATTACAGTAGGACAAAAATTACAAATACCAACTCTACAAACTACAATATACACAGTAAAAAATGGCGATACTTTATATCAAATAGCCAAAAGATATAATACGACAGTGGATGAGTTAATAGCTCTGAACAATTTAACAACAACCGTCTTATCCATCGGACAACAGTTAAAAATACCTGTCGAAGGAAACGATTCCCAAACAGAAAACTATATAACATATACTGTAAAAAGAGGCGACAGTCTTTATCAGATTGCTAATCAATATGGAGTTAGTGTAGAAACAATTAAACAAGCAAATAATTTAACAAGTAACTTATTATCAATAGGGCAAGTCTTAAAAATACCAACTCAAAATATAGATTTAGATTATAAAGAATACGAAGTACAATCGGGAGATAGTCTCTATAGTATTGCTAAAAAGTTTAATACAACGATAGATGCTATTATAGAAAAGAACAATTTACAATCAACCATTCTATCAGTTGGACAAATATTAAAAATTCCCGTAAAAGCTTCACAAGAGCAGCAACCAGGAACTACAAAAGAGTGTTATGGAGAAGGCTATATAGAGCCTCAATATGAAACATATACTGTAAAAAAAGGAGATAATCTTTATGACATTGCTAGAAGATATAATACAACCGTAATTAATTTAATGGATTTAAATGGATTAACTTCTACAAACTTACAAATTGGTCAAGTATTGAAAGTGAGGGAATTATAATGAATTTTATAAATTTTGAAGAATTTAAAAAAACAGAAAGTTATCAAAGTTTTTCTGACCAAAATCCATCAACAGGAACTCTAAAAGTAGAAGTTTTTACAGCATATCAAGCGATACCCATATCTGATACTACAATTTTAGTAACCAAAGATATTGATGATAAAACAGTATTATTTTATAGTGGAAAAACAGACTCCAGTGGTATGATTAGTGATATAAAATTACCATCTCCAGAAGAAAATAAAGACTATAAGCCGGGAGATAATCCTCAATATACAATGTATGATGTAACAGCAATCCATGAAGGCTTTGAAAGAATAAAAAAATATAATGTCGCAATCTTTGGCAATACAGGTGTGATTCAGTACATAAAAATGATTCCTGATATAACGGAGAAAGGAGTAAATGAAAATGCCAGTTAAAACTCCAACCATTCCAACTGAAATAGTAGTTCATTTAGGAGCACCAGATGAAGCGGCTAAAAATATAACCGTACCATTTCCAGAATATATAAAAAATGTTGCTTCTAACGAAATCTATCCTACTTGGCCAACAGATGCTATCAAAGCTAATATTCTAGCTCAAATATCTTTTGCTTTAAATAGAGTGTATAATGAATGGTATAAAGCCGAAGGATATAATTTTGATATAACAAACAGTCCATCTTATGATCAAACATTTAAAGAAGATTCCCAATTTTTTGAAACAGTATCAGATATTGTAGATGATATTTTTAATAATTACATTGTAAAAGGAGAACAAGTTCAACCACTATTTACAACCTATTGTGACGGAATTAATACTCAATGTAATGGATTATCTCAATGGGGAAGTGTAGATCTTGCTAAACAAGGACTATCACCCTTAGAAATTTTAAAAAGATATTATG
This sequence comes from uncultured Bacilli bacterium, assembly GCA_944359095.1. Taxonomy (GTDB): domain Bacteria; phylum Bacillota_I; class Bacilli_A; order RF39; family UBA660; genus Faecimonas. The sequence goes on from CALVSS010000070.1 coordinate 5,179, forward strand.
GCAATGACATAAAAATTATCTATAATGCCCCAGTATCACCTAATATTCCTACATACCCAGGTTTTCCATTTAAACTAGGATCAGTAGGTAACTATATTAGACAACTAAAAGTACAATTAAATAGAATTAGTAATAATTACCCAGCCATTCCCAAAATTACCGAAGAAAATATATTTTTTACAACAGATTTAGAAGACAGTATCAAAGCTTTCCAAAAAATATTTGATTTACCAGTAACAGGTGAAGTAGATAAAGCTACTTGGTATGAAATTAAATACATATATAATGCCGTTAAAAAAGTAGCCGATTTAGCAAGTGAAGGAATTACTATTTCAGAAGTAGAATTTCCATACGGAGAAACACTACAAGAAAATGATAGTGGACCATATATTAGAGCTCTAAATTATCTATTAAATTTTCTCTCTTATTTTGATACAAATATTCCTATGTTAAATTTATCGGGAGAAGACTTTACAGAAGATACCAGAGAAATGGTAATTGCCTTTCAAACAAGTCATGACCTAGAAGCAACAGGAACTGTAGATAAAACTACATGGAATGAATTAGTAACTGCGTATAATGAAATAAAAGAAATTATCCCAAAAGAATATCTATATTATGAAGATAAATTATATCCAGGAATATTTTTATCAAAAGGTATGATGGGAGATGATATTACAAATTTACAAAACTTTTTATATACTATTTGTGAAAAAACCCATCAAATACCCGGCGTAAAAGTAAATGGTACT
>CALVSS010000071.1 GCA_944359095.1 uncultured Bacilli bacterium
ATCCCTTATAAAATGATGAGTTTAGAAAGTATTTACAATTCAAAAAAGAATTCACGTCCAAAAGATAGATATGATGCTAAAATCATAAAAAATAGCGTAAATTTATTAAAAGATTACGAAATAGATATAGAAAAAAGAAATAATTTTAGTATAAACCACAAATTAGTAACTAGTTCTATAGTTAATACAATAGAAAACAACAATGAAAAAGCTCATACGCACTCGCTTTAACAAATTTTTCTATTTTCAAAGACTTTTTATGATATAATGACATCATAGGGAGGTTAAAGAATGAGTAGTATTGATGATAAATTAGAAGAAAAGGTGGAAGAACTTTTACCAGAATTAGAATGGAAAAAATGGCTATCTTATGAGACAAACTTTGAAAAAGAAAGAAAAGCAAAGTTATTTCAAAAAAGGTCAGGAGAACTCACTTTAGAAGAATTAAAAGAAATATGTAAATATAAAAGAAGTAACATCTTTGCCAAATTATTAGACTTTTATCAAAAAGGGACTTGTAGTAAAGATGAAGAATTATTAATTTCTGACTTTATGTCCAATCATTCGATAGAAGAAATAATGATGGCCAAACTAACTTATGAAGAATTAGAATTTGCTAATCAAGAAATAACAAGATTAAATAAGATACCTAAACAAGAATTAAAAGAAAGAATTGAAAGTAAAAAAGAAGAATATGATACTTTATCTATGGTAGACTCCTATATTTTACACCGCATAATTTCTAATTTTAATCATCCTAGAAAATTACCAAATAAAGAAGTTTTTAAGACAAAATCAGATTTACAAGATTTATCTACAGAAAAGAAATATATTTATGTAGCAAAACCTGCAATGTATAAATAAAATAATATAGGATAAAATCAATCTTTTATAGATTGGTTTTTTATTGCCTTGCAAAAACTAGAAAAAAATGATATCACTATAATATAAATGAATGAGTAGGGAGGGATAAAATGTATACAATGTTAGAAATTATAGGCGTTTTCACAACAACAGTAGGGACTATTACTATTCTTGCTAATGCCAGTATAAATAATGAAGAAAATAAGAAAGAAAATAAATATAAACTTGTAAAAACTAGTAAACGTAAAGTAGTATTAGAAAGCACTTTACAGTGTGTACCAGGTATTAATTTATTGAATATGGCATCACAAGAAGACTTAGTAAAAGAAAAAATAAACAACATGCTTTCCGACGAGAAAAAGGAAAATAAAGTGTTCATAAAAAATAAACAATAAACAATAGGAGTAAACTAAGTGATCCTATTGTTTTATTTTGAACAATATCTTATCAATCATAAAAAAATATGATATGATTAAAATAAAGTAGAGGTTAGAATATGAAAAAGAAGAAAAAATTTATAATTACATTAATAACGTTAATTGTGTTAGGAATTTTTTATTTATTTGATAATTACCCAATCGATAACTTAAAAGAAAATATTAATAAAAGAGTAGAAGAAGCCCCTGTTGTAGCAGAAGATACTTTAGATGTAACGTTTCTAGATGTAGGTCAAGCAGATTCTATTTTATTAGAAAATGATGGTCATTATATGTTAGTAGATGCTGGAAACAACGCTGATGGAGAAAAATTAGTAACTTATTTTAAAAATGAGCAAATTACAAACTTTGATTATGTAATAGGAACGCACCCTCATGAAGATCATATTGGTGGATTGGATGATATTATTAATAATTTCCAAATTGCCAACTTTTATATGCCTGATGTTATAACAACTACCAAAACATTTGAAGATGTCTTAGATGCTTTAGAAAATAATAATGTTAATTTACAAATTCCTAATAAAAATGATAAGTTCTCTTTAGGTGATGCTCAAATCAAGGTTTTATATGTTGGGGATGACAGTAATAAAGATTTAAATGATACATCAATTGTTTTAAAAGTAACTTATCATAATATAAGTTTTTTACTTACCGGAGATGCATCTATTGAAGTTGAGGAGAAACTAGATAGAAAAGACTTAGAAAGTACAGTATTAAAAGTTGCCCATCACGGCTCTTCTACAGCAACAAACGAGGAGTTTTTATCTCTAGTAAATCCAACCTATGCTGTAATATCCGTAGGAAAAAATAATCAGTACAACCATCCTAATAAATCTGTGTTAGACTCTTTAGCAAAGCAAAATGTCACGACTTATCGAACAGATCAAGATCAAACGATAGAAATGATAACGGATGGTTCTAAAATAGAAATAAAAACATTCGCAACAGATACAAACGGGTAGGTGAAAAAGATGTATGCAATAGATAAAATTGAAAACAATATAGTAGTAGCCGAAGAAATAGAAACAGGAAAACAAATAAATTTTCAAAAAGAAAGTTTTCCCTTTGAATTACATGAGGGACTTATGTTTTCTCTAAAAGAAGGAAAAATAATAAAAGAAACAGAAAAAGAAATAGATAGAAGACAACTATTAAGAGCAAAAATGGAACGATTAAAGAAGAAATCGTAACAGGAAAGTAGGATAAAATGGAAGAAATTGAGGCAATAAAAAACATCACCATAGAAAATAAAGAAATCAATATGAAATTTGAAGAACTAGAAATAGCAAACGCTCATTTGGAAAAAGTTAATTTTCAACAATCAACATTTAATTACTTAGAAATATCAAATAGTACAATAACTAGTTCAATCTTTTCTAATTTAAATTTAAGCAGTCAAACATTATATAAAGTAACTTTTAAAAATTGCAATTTTATAGGGACTAATTTTTCTAATGCTTTCTTAAAAGAAATTGACTTTATTGATTGTAATTTATCCTATGCCACTTTCTCTATGGCCGAATTAGAAAAGGTAAAGTTTAAAGACTGTGATTTAAAAGATGCTTCTTTATATAAAATAAAGCAAAAAAAATTACAATTAGAAAACTGTAATTTAGATTCTGTAGATATGTTTGAAACGAACTTAGAAAAAGTGGATTTTAGGACTTGTAATATTAATCATATTAAAATCAATATTCCTAGTATGAAAGGAATCATTGTGAATGAAGAACAGGCGTTAGCGTTAGCCAAATTTTTACAGATTATCATTGAATAATTGCTTAATTATTAAAAATATGATATAAATAATAAGGAGAATAGAGGATGCCGATAGATACCAATATATTTAAAGATATATTATTCTTTTGCCTATTACCAATAACAATACTTATTGGAATAGCTATACTATATTGTTTTATAAAACAGAAAGAGAAAAAATATCTAATTTCTTTTACGTTATTAGCAATATTATTTATGATATATTTTATTTATTCTTTTTTTCTAATGTTAAATAATGTTATAGTTTTAAAACACTTTAATATATTTAAAAGTAGTAAAATTTCTATCATTTTATGGATATTACTACCAATTGTGCCAGCAATTTTAACTTTATTTTTCTATTCTAAAAGAAAAGAACTAAAGGAAGGTGAAAAAAATGCAAAAAAAGCTTCATCCAATTAGAGTAATGGTTATTATGTTTATTTTATTATTATTAATCATTTTACCCCCATTGTTTAGATTATTATTTCCGAAAATAGAAAAGTCAGAATCATCACATAATGATATCATTGAATTTTTAACTTGCACTAGAGATTATCCAACAGAAAATATAACAGAAACAGTCACAACTCGTTATATTAATAGTAAAGTTAATCAAACAAAAGTAGTATATGCACCACTAACAACCAGGGAACAGGCAGTAATCAATCAAGAAGAAACACTTTTACCAAGTGCAGAACTAGCCTTTTTTCAAAATGTTGTTGGTATCAATATAGTACAGAAAGAAAATACAACAACAATCACAATTGACCAAAACACAATAGATCAAAATAAAGATAATACAGAGTTAAAAGAAAATTATTTTAATGACAAAAAATTAACTCAAAAAATATATTTTTCTAACCGTTATTTCGAATGCAAAGAGACTACAGCTTAGTCTCTTTTAATTTTTCTAATACATCTTGATTGACATGATAAATTTTAACATTCTTTAAATTAAATTCTTTTAAAATAAAATTACTTTTACTACAGTTAGTAACTAAAAACTTAATCTTAGATAAATATACTTTTTTCTTTGTTTTAATCTTTACTTTATGATAAGCATCTTTTAAATTATCACCATCTCCTTGATAATAATCATATTGATAACTAATACCACCATCCCCCTTTGTAGGAATAATTTCTTGAAAGAATAACCCAGTATCTTTCCCACAAGAAACTCCTATACCTCGCATAATAGCTAAGTCATTTAATTCAACATAATCTTTATTTCCAAAGATGATGACAGGTAGTAGTAAAATAAAAATAAGCAAGATAGTTTTAATTATTTTCATAAATTTTTCCCCCTAACAATATTATCTGTTAAATAAGAATTTCGATATTTGGTTTTATCTTCTTTCCGTAAAATAGAATCTTTCCATTCATGCTTATCAAAAGGAAGTAGAGGAGATAAATAAGAAAAACCAAAACTTTTCATAGAAAACAATTTATAAAATAAAAAGATTGCTCCAACGAAAACTCCATAAATTCCAAAAAATGCGGATAAAAGAAGAATAGTAATCTTATAAAAGCGAATAGCATTAACAAGTTCATTGGATGGAAAAATAAGAGCAGCAATAGAAGAAAGGGCAATAATAATAATCATGATGGGAGAGACAATACCAGCACTAACAGCCGCATCCCCTAAAATAAGTCCTCCCAAAATAGATACTGCACTTCCTGTCGTTGCTGACATACGAATATCAGACTCTTTTAGTATTTCAAAAGCAACAATCATAAACAATGCTTCAATATAAGCAGGAAAAGGAACAAAAGTTCTGCCAGCTTTTAAAATCAAAAGGAGTCGGTAGGGGACTAGGTCATAATTTCTTGTAGTAACCGCAATATAGACTGCTGGTAGAAAAATAGCCACGAAAAAAGCAATAATCCGAATAATTCGTATAAAAGAAGTATTCGTATTTTTTTGATAATAATCATCAACTGTATGAAAATAATCAAAAAAGAAACTAGGAAGAATTAAAGCATAAGGACTTAAATCAGTAAGAATAACTATTTTCCCTTCCAATAGAGCCATAGAAGCACGATCCGGACGTTCTGTCATCATAACAGCAGGAAATAAAGTATGATCTCCTTCTAAATAAGATTTAATATAACTAGAATCAATAATGCCATCAATACAAACTCTCTGTAATTGTTGATGAACTCTTTTTACCAATCCATCTTTAACAATTCCCTTAACAGAAAGAATTGCAACTTTTGTTTTCGTATAACGACCAATTTCTAAATCCAAAGATTCTAAAGCCGTTGTTTTAATTCTTCTACGTATTAACCCAAGATTGGTATTAAACATTTCAGTAAAACTATCCTTAGGCCCAGTAATGGATAATTCACTTTGAACAGCACTAACACCACGATCTAAAACTTCTCTTACCTCGATAGCATATAACTTATCACTAATTAAAACAGCAAATCCTTGATTTACAAAAGTAAAAATATCTTTTTCTAAAATTAAAATAACATTAGAATCAGGCAATACACTTTCCGCATGTTTTAATTCTCTTTTAGATAAACGAACTAAATTATCTAGGATAAAATCATTAATCATAGTAGTACTACATAAAACCTCATTAAAAACCAAATATACTTTTTTACCATCTACTTTTAATTCTCTAATTTTATAATCTTTAGAAACAGAGATTGCTTTTTTTATTCTTTGTATTAAAAACATAAAATCACCATTATTAGTATGAAGCAAAAAAAAAGAACTATGTAAAAATAAGATATGGTATAACCCGAGTTTGACAGTTAATAAATATAAAAAAGTTTAATTTTTCTTGAAATTAAGCTTTTCTTTTGATTTCATTTATG
>CALVSS010000072.1 GCA_944359095.1 uncultured Bacilli bacterium
ATAATAATCTAACACTTTTTATTTTGCAAGAATAATAGTTAAATCTAGAGACTTTTCGTTAGAAATTTGGTACAATAGATAATAAAATTATATCCTCTTTATTTTTCTTATATTTTTCATATAATTTTTCTAATTCAGGAAGTTCATTTTTACAAGCAATACAGTCTGTTGACCAAAAATGAAGTAAAACTACTTTGTCTTGGTAATCTTCCCAATTATGAGTTTTTCCATTTTGATCTTTTAATGTGAATTTTTCGATTTTATTACTTGTTTTTGTAGATGTACTATTGGGATTTGCTTGGCAACTAGCAAGCCCTGTTTCTTCATTAATTCCACAATTTTGTGTCATCTTGGATGAAGTGTCAAAATCAATATTAGTAATTACGATATAACTTCCTACTAGGACTAGTAAAATTCCGCCAATTTGTACTACTCTATTTAATACGTGTTGTTTTTTCTTTAAAAATGATAGAACTTCACCTGTAAATAATCCTAAAATTAAAAAGGGGATAATAAATCCTATACCATAGATTAAGACTAAGAAATTACCCATTAGCATACTTTCAGCACTACTTGCCATTATTAAAACTGATGATAAGGCTGGTCCAACGCAAGGAGTCCAGGCAAAACTAAATAAGAATCCCATAAGAAAGGCTATTAATGGATTCATCTTATTTGGATTGATTGCTACTTGTAACTTCTTTTCTTTTTGTAAAAACTTGAAATTTAATATTTTTAATTGGAATAGTCCTAAAATTATAATAATTATTCCGCCAATAATAGCTATTGTTGTTTTATATTCTTTAAAAATTTTACCAATAGCTGTAAATGATAGGCCAAGAATAAAAAATGACATTGATATTCCTAATACAAAGAATAAAGTGTAGAAAAAGACTCTACTCCTTTTGTATATTATTTTTCCATCTTTATCTTTTTCTTTTGCACTTCCTGCTAAATATCCCATATATAATGGTAATAATGGTATTACACAGGGTGAAAAAAAGGATATCATTCCTTCTAATAATACTGTTATACCTTGTATTAATAAATTCATTTTCAATTCCCTCCTATCTAACGCTATTATATTTTAACAAAATTTATTCTAAGATACAATCATTTATTTAAGAAAAAAAAGCCCTAAGGCTTTAAATTTCAATATCTTTAATATTTGTTACTCCTTTACTCATTACTTTATAGTAAATTAGGATTGATCCTGCTAATAATAATATGATTAACATTGTCTTTAATATTGGTAATAGGAAACCTACTACTCTATTTAAATAATAGATTCCTCCTCCTAGTATTCCAGCAATAATCATGGAAATTGCCATAGAGAAGAAGGTATTTTCATTTCCTCTTAAAGCATTTAATTCATCTTCCCAAACTAATTTAGGGTTTATTGTATCTAAATAGATTCCTAAATAAGTAAAGAAGATACATGATAATAATGATACTATTGTAAATACTATAAAGTCAATTAATGTAGCTTCTAAGTAATAACATATAAATATTAAATAGATAAAATTAAATCCAAAACTTATTATCATAGAAATAATAGCTTTGATATTTAGTTGTGTTTTATATTCTACTGGAATGTATTTTATAAATGGTAAATGTTTTCCTTCTCTAGAAATGGAACTTGAGCTAATACTGTTTGCTGTTGTAAGTATTGCTGAAATAGCAAATATTGCAATAAATACGACTAATAATCCTAGAGATTCTTGTTGTTTATAATGATTTATAAATTCCAAAATAATATTATCTTGTCCTTGAATTAAATATATTAAGATAATAATAATTGGCCATAATAAATTACTTAAAATACAATTACTAAAAAATGCTGGAGTACGAAGTAATATTTTTAAATCTTTTTCTATATAGGTTTTTATATAGTTTTGTTTTTTACATTTTGATAATGATTTTGTAATACTTTCTGTGTGATAAATAGCATTGCAACTTATCTTTTTTACTCCTCTGATATAAATTTTATCTGCTAATAACATAAAGATAAAGTATGCTATTACATTTATTACTATATATATTAAGAAAGATATGATATTGATATTAGAAACGGCATCTACTAAGAAATAGGTACTTGGAAATACATAATTCATAATGTCTATGAATTCTATTTTTCCTATTGCTAAAAGATGAACAAATTCTGTAATACTATCATTATTAATATAATTAATAGCAAATATTCCTAAAATGATAATGATTCCTAATAATAGGAGTGTTAAGGTATTGTTCTTATTCTTTATTAAGTTTGTAAATCTCATAATTACTAAAGTAATAATACCACAATATACTAATGGTAAAATTGGTAGAGTAAATGCTCCTATAATACTCATTAGTACTGTTGTTATATTCATGTTTGTAACAATAATAAAGCCTAGGAAGGCAGCTATTAAAAATAGAAATTCCATTATACTTTCACTTATTAATACTGATAAAAACTTAGATGATATTAATATTCTTGGCTTTATTGGTAGTGGTAAAATATGTTCAATATCTCCTGAAAAATAAAAGGAGTTTAATATTATGTTAAAGCCAAAGATTAGTGAAAAAATACAAATAAATTGAATTACTAATAATAGTCCATTACCAATATTTGCTTGGTAGATGGCATTTTTCATTATTTCTTCTTTAATTCCTACTGTTGTTGTTCCAACTAGAAAAGTCATTAATACAAAACAGGGAATAAAGATAAATATTGTTGCTATGATACCTAGAGTAATATAAAATTTTACTTTACTTTTTTTCTCTGATTTGGGCATTTCGCCTGATAGTAAAAATGTTCTTACTAATTTAGCGTACGTCTTCATCTTGTACCATCCTTAAGAAAATTTCTTCTAAGTCTTTCTTACTATATTTCTTTTTCAAATCTGTTAACGTTCCTTGATATATAATCTTTCCTTCTTTAATAATCATTACTCTATCGCATAGTTTTTCAGCAACTTCTAAGACATGTGTTGAAAATAATACTGCATGTCCTTTTTTAGCATGTTCTTTCATCATTTCTTTTAGTTGATGAGCAGATTCTGGATCTAATCCTATTAGTGGTTCATCTAGTATCCAAACATCTGGTTCATGAATTAAGGCTGCTATTACCATCATTTTTTGTCTCATCCCATGAGAATAACTAATCATTTCTGATTCTAAGATATTGGTTAATCCAAAAGCTTCAGTTAATTTTTTTATTCTTTCTTTTCTTTTGGTTGTTCCTACATTATATATATCTGCAATTAAATTTAAGAATTCAATTCCTTTTAATCTTAAAAACATATCTGGACTATCAGATATATATCCAATATTCTTTTTAGCTTCTAGTGGCTCTTTATCTATGTCATATCCAGCTATTTTTATTGTACCTGAATCTTTTTGATAAATTCCAGTTAATAATTTTAAAGTCGTAGTTTTTCCACTTCCATTTGGCCCAATAAAACCTACTATCTCTCCGGGATTTACCTTAAAAGAAATATTATCTACCGCTTTATTTGTTTCGTTGAATACTTTGGTAACATTTTCTACTTCAATCATTTCTTTACCCTCTTTCTATCTTATTACAACATTAGTATACCATATTTATCTTATTTTTTTCGGTTTTTATAAAAAAAGGAAGTATTATTTACTTCCTCCTAATTTTACATCTACAGTTTTTTCTTTACCGTCTCTGATATAAGTAATTTTTATTGTATCCCCTGCTTGATGTTGATATAATTCGTATCTTAAATATGCGGAATCTTTTACTTTTTTACCATCGATTGCAGTAATGACATCTCCTGTTGTTAAACCTGCATCATAAGCTCCTGATCCTTTTTCAGCTTGGACTACAACTACTCCTTCTGTAATATTTCTATCAATGTTGATTTGATTTCTATATAGTCCAGTTGTATCACTAGCATTTACCATAGATACTCCTAATACTGGCCAAGAGATTTCTTCTCCTTTTTCAAGGGATTCAATATGGTTCATAGCATATTCTATTGGAATAGCAAAGCCCATACCTTCAATTTCATCATCTACTAATTTTAATGAACAAATTCCTATAACTTCTCCATTAGCATTTAATAATGGTCCTCCACTATTTCCAGGGTTAATAGATGCATCAAATTGTAATACTCTCATAACCCAGTCATTACTAGTGCTATTTGAAACACTAACAGATACCATACGATCTTTTCCTGATAAAATACCAGACGTTACTGTTCCACGGTATTCTTCTCCCATTGGTGTACCTACTGTAAATATAGTATCACCTAATTTCATATCTTCACTGCTACCAATATTAGCTACTAGAGATATGTTACTTTTATCTACTCTAAGAACAGCTAAGTCAAGATAGCTATCTCCTCCTAATACTGTTACCTCTGCTACTGTATCATCTGGCATCGTAACAGTCACTTTGTCTCCATCTTCTACAACGTGATAATTTGTTAATAAATATCCATATTTGTTATCTGTTTTATAAATAAATGCTGAACCAGTAGAAACTAGAGTATCTTTTTGATAGGTAGATACCATAGCAACAGCATCATATATTTTTTCAACGGATGCTGCTAATGAATTCTTTTCATATACTTGAGTATCATTTCTAATTACTGATGTTGAACCACTACTACCAATGATTTCACTAATTAATGGTGTCCATTTTAATAGGGAAAACATGATTACTCCACCTAATACAAAAGAGAATACAACTAAGAATACTAATTTTAAATTTTCTTTCTTTTTCATTCTTTATCTACGCTCCTTTCGATTCCTGCTAAATCTTTCCAATTTTCTGGGAATCCCATTCTATGTAATACTTTTTCTATTTTTATAGATGTCAAATTATAATTTAATGTCTGCACTACATTTTCTAATTCCACTACCATATTTTTAAAATCTTCTTTTAATAACATTTGTCTCATAATAATTAGAAGAGCAAATAAGTCAGACTTACCATATATATATTCACCGTTTTCTTTTGGTATATCTAATAGTTGATGATATATGGTGTCATCAATTTGTTTTTGAGTTCTATTTTCATAAAGAATATCTTCGTGAGCACATAAATTTCTATAATTTGCAAGTATTGGTAAGTATATCAAAAGATCATCTACATCGACGTTATATATTTTTCCTATTTCTTGTTGATCTTCTGGTTTTAAGATAGAAAACATTTCACTGACTATTCCAAATGACAATACTTTCACTAAAATCCATAATGGAATATATCCATAGTTTGATACATAATGTAAAGTAGCAGAGTGTTGACTGCCATTTACACGAATCTGTCTTTTCATCTTTTTTATTAAATCATTTACTTGGCGTTGCCTTTCTGGTTCATGTGTAAAGTTTTTAGCTTTTAAATAATCTCTTTCTCGGTATCCATATTTTTTAGATAATTGATAAGATGTAATTGATTTTAAGTTGTTTTCAATTACTAATAAATATTTAAATATTACGTTACGAAATGAACGATCAAATAAAAATAAACTGTATAACTCTTCAAAGGTTGTTCCTTTAATAAATACTTTTTCTGTATCTGATTTGTAGAAAAGATGACGATATCCATTTAAGAAGAAATAATTTTCCCTTAATAGTACTTGCTTCGCATATTTTTCATCATGAATTACTAATCCCTTATGTCTAAATATTGCTACTTGTTCATCCAGATTTTTAAATTGTTTCTCTATCATATTTCTCACCTATTATTGATTATATCATATTCTCAATTGAAAAGTATGAAATTTTTGTGAATTTATATGATATAATGTATAGTATTTTATAGCACATCTTGAGTTTGCGAAAGAATGTGTTATAAAATTATTGTACCTAATTTATAA
>CALVSS010000073.1 GCA_944359095.1 uncultured Bacilli bacterium
TTTTCGGCCTTTACTCGCTTTCGCTCGTAGTGCGGCTCCTCGAAAAAAGTTCGTCGTTATCCTATCCGGAAAGCTGGCGCTACCCCATTAGAATAATAAGCATAAACGTTACTCCAACCACCATCGTAATACACACCGTAGAAATAGTAACTACTGGACGAATTGGCCGCGCGCAACCACCAGCGATTACTTGAGCCATTATATTGTTTTTTTGCTCCACTATAGTTTGATGTTGTTACTCCTTGGGCTTTATAATAATCTAATTGTCTTGTTTCTGCTTCTGCTGTATCACGATTTATTACATTACTTGTTCCTTCTTTTCCCCATACTTCTTTTGTAGATAATAAATATAGTTTATCTGTTGTTGTAAAGTTTGCTAAATCTTCTGGCCCATGTCCTGATACTACATACGTATCTATGATTCCACTCTTTAATTCACTTGGCAAAGCATTATAGATATCATTTTGTACATAAGTATATAGTTCGCTTGCTGGCCAGCCACCTACATTAGTAGCAGTAGAATTCATTTCTTGCGTATCTGTTATAATATCTGCAAATTCTAAAACAAACCCACAGGCTGTTTGTGAAAATCCTTCGGTTGCACATTCATCAGGTGTTGAAGTATTCGCTACTCTTAATGTATGAGTACCAAAACTTCCCATATCTATTTCTTTTGTATCTCCTACTTCATAAAGAGAGCCTCCGCCACTTTGTACAACAGATATGATTTTCTCCCAAGAATCTGTTGCAAAGTCTGGCATTTTTACTTCATTAGCACTACTATCTGCTTGCATATAGGTTATTGTTACTGATAGGGATAAAGATTCATCTGTTGTTGGTAGGTCTATTGCGTTGATATCATCTTTATATTTTACTTTTACTTTGATTGGTAAACTTGTTCCTTTTGCTAGTTTATCTTTTTTATTGATTGCTGTCCCATCTAAATACGTTACACTAAATTCTGTATACTTTTCTTGTGTTGTTGTAAGATTTGATTTTACTACTTCTGATACCATAGCATCTATCGTTCCGTCATTTACTATGTTTGCTGAAAATGAATATTCATCGGTTGGTACTTTTAAATTTGCTGTAAAATTAATGATCGTGTCTTGTTCTGTTAAACTTGGTGCAGATGAATTGGTTGTATTAGTAATCATAGTAATATCTTCAAAGTGGACATCCCAAGAAGCATTTTTAGCTATATTGGATGTGCCGTTAATTTTTAGGTTTTTATTTAAGAATGCGTATCCTATTCCTATTGCAACAACAACTAATATAAAGATCATTAAATACATTGCTGTATTATTTTTCTTATATCTTCTCATACCATCACCTTATACCTTTTCTATTCTTTATTATCATATCATATTTTATTTTTTTTATCTACTTTTTTAATAACATTCCTGTTCTTTCTATATCGTCTTCGGTTGTATTACTGGCATTAATAGCCATTCCTAATACGAAAATATAAGATAAAATATAAATCCATAATAATAATATTAATAAATTAGAAATACTTCCGTAGAATAAGTCGTATTTAGAGAATGTTCCTATATAGAAAGTATAAATTTCTGTTGCGATAATCCAACTGATTGTAGTAAATATAGCTCCTGTTGTAGTTGTTTTACTTCTTATTTTTTTATCTGGGGCTAGTACATATAGTAGTTTTATATTTAGATATACTATTAATATTGATAATGGATATTTAATTATTTGATATACTCGGTAGATAAAGTCTATTAATTTTTGATTGTTTGATGTTTCTTTTATGATACTAAAAATACTATCTCCACCTACTGGTACTAGTATTAAGAATAAAAAGATTCCTAATAATATTAAAGTCATTCCTATTGCTTTTAATCTTCTTTTTATAACATTATCTGATTTTATTTTGTATATTTCATTGGATGTTATTATCATGGAATGCGTTCCGTTAGAAGCTAAAAGGAAGGCTGAAAAGAAAAAGACTACTATATTAAAATTGATACTTTCTCTTTCAACTGTATTTGATAATAAATCAGCTACTCCTCCTGGTATTGCTTGAAAAAAATATTCATCGATTGCTTCTAGTGGAATAGAAAATTTAGATGCTATGGCACCTATTAAAGCAATTAATGGAATAATGGATAAGACAAAGAAAAAAGCGAGTTGTCCAGGAAGGACTCTCATTTCAGGTTTCATAATTATTGAAATTGCCTTCTTAAAAAATCCTCTAACTCGCTCCATATTTTTCATCCCTTTTACTTCATTTCTTCTTTTGCTGTTATCATCTCTAGTGTAGCTTCATTTATTGCGTCATCTAATGTTTTTATTTCATCGGTAATCATGCTATATCCTATAGCTGCACCAAATTCATGAGGTAAATTTTTCATTTCTTTTCCTAATTTTTTAACATAAGTTGATACTTGCCTTTCGCTATATCCAACTAAATAAATTAAGAATTCATTTCCATCTGTACGTATAATTTCACTATTTTCTAGTTGGGTATTTACTAATACTCCAGCTGCTTTAATAATTAAATCATCGCCTTCTTCATGACCATAATTATCATTAATATATTTAACATTATTTAAATCTACCATAACAATAGCTTGTGGGAATACTTTAGATTCTTCCCATTCAGGCATTTTAGCATTTAAATAATTTCTGTTCTTTAGTGAAGTTAACATATCTGTATATTTATGTCTATCACTAGCTTTTACTTTTTTAATTTGTTTTTTCTTCTTTATAATTAAATAAATAATTAAAATAATTATTAATGGTACAAAGATAATCGTTAATACAATTGTATATACTTGTTCTAGTGTAGATCCTTCTAATATTGATGCATGTAAGTTAGTAATACCACTATTTCTATAATTATAATAAGAATTTGTATTTATAATATAATTAAATAAATCATAGAAAGCATCATTATTATTCTTTACCATAAATTTATAATCATTCATCATTGTGTCTGTATATAGTAATTTTAATTTCTTAAATTCTTTATTTTGATAATAAGTATAAATTTCTTTATCTACTACGATTAATCTATCTTCACTTTCTTTTACTAAGTCTTCTATATTATCATAAGTTTTTATTTTGGCTTTAGCATTATTAGAAAAATAGTTATATAAAGAATCGCCTTTTAACATTACTATTTCTTGATTTTTCATACTTTCAAATGATGTTACAATATGATTATCTTCTTCTTTACCTAATACTACATATTGTTCAATAAATGTAGATAGTGTTGATTTATATTTATCGTTATTATAATTGTAATAGTCAAAGTATAAATCTACTTCTCCTTTATCAATTGCTTTCTTTAAGTCTTCTACTGTGTCATATTTTTTATATTTAAAATTTATTTTTGATAGTCTTGCGACTCTATCTACATATTCTCCAGCAATACCTGATACTTTACCATTTACCATTTCTTCGTATGGTGGATTATCTACATAACCATATACATAGTTTTTAGATATTAATTCTGCTTTTGTTTTTGCATCTAATTCATTTGCTTCTAGATAATAATCTAGGTAAGCTTCATTATATTCTTCTACATATTTTGTTTGTTTCCATTTATTATAGTATTTGGTTACAATCTTATTTAATTCTTCATTATTTTTACTTAATGTTAATACTACTTTCTTTTGCATTTCTGTAAAGAAATAGTTTATAGAATATTTATCGTTATCAATTGTATAGTTTAAATACATAATATTTGGAACTATTACCATATCTACTTCACTATTATCTAGAGCTTTATATAAGTCTTCTATTTTGTCATAAGTTTTATATGATAAATTGGTACCACTCTTTAAATAATATCTAATATCTTCACTATCTTCTTTAAATATTCCGAATGTTACATTTTTAAAGTCTTTGATATTATTAATTCTTTGATATGTTTTACCAACTGCTACATAGCTATCTTTAAATAATAATAAATCTTTCTTTCCTAGTTCTTGATCATTATCTAATATTCTAATTCTAAAACTATTAGTTGTTGTTTTAGAAGTTTTTAAATATGGTATTTTATTAAATTCAAGTCCTATATTTTCTTCAAAGTCATCAATAAAGTTAAAGATAACTCCTTCTCCATTTAATCCATATAGAGGATAGTCATTTACTACTTCAAAGTCATAGGTTTTATCTATATTTTCTTGTACCCATTGCTTTTCTTTTACTGTTAGTGTTGTTGTTTTATCTTCTTTATAATAATAACGATATACAACAATAAAAGCTACTACTGCTATTAAAATGGGGATTATAAATATTAATTTCTTTTTCATTATTCTGCTCCTCTATTTTTTGTCCATGAGAAATTATCTCTTGCATGATGTTTATAACCTATAATAGGGAAATCAGTAGCGTCGGTATCTTTTTTTACAAAGATTTGAATATCGTAGAATTTTTTCTCATCTTCTTCTAAAGAGTTTAGAACTGTTGTGTTTAACTCTTTGGCAGAATCTACACTGGTATCATCTTGTACAGTGATTATTACTTCTACAATTTTTCCTTGAACACTAACACTTGCTTTTTTTACAATTTCATTTTCTTTTAAAGCGTCTTCTATTTTTGTTAATTTTGTTTTTGTAAGTTCTACATTTTCAATACCATCTAGACGATCTCCATAAAGGGCTGTCCCCTCTTTTGGAAAGAACATCGTTACTATTTGAAAAGCTAAAATCACTAATATTAGAAATACTCCAATCGCTATAATTATAAATTTATTTTTTCTTATAAAACTCATTTATTATCACATCCTAGTATTTTAATTATACACTATGTATATTCCTTTTTCAATTATTTGTTTAACTCTTCCTTTAAAATATCCATAGCCATTTTAGGGTTTAAGGTTCCTTTACTTTCTTTCATTACTTGACCCATTAAGTATTTAATAGCTCTATCTTTTCCTTCTTTATAGTCTTTTACACTATCTGGATTTTCTTTTAATACTTTAGTAATCATTTCTGTTATTTGAGTATTATCTGTTATATTTTTAATACCTTTTTCTTCAATAATTTCTTTGATTGATTTTTCACTTTCCATAATATCATTTATAATTTCTTTTAAGTTTTTACTAGTTAAGGTATTATCACTTATATTATTAGTTAATTCGATAAATTTTTCTTTTGTAAGTTTTGTTTTGGTAATTTCTGTTTCATTTTTATTTAAATAAGCAGAAATATCTCCTAATAGTAAGTTACTGGCTGTTTTAAAATCTATTTTTTCTTCTAGGAAGTTATTTAAATAGTCACTTAGTGAACGGTGTTGTACTAGTTTTTTGGCATTAACTTCACTAATTCCTAGACTTTGATATTTACTTCTTCTTTCATCTGGTAACATTGGTATTGTTTTTCTTATTTCTTCTATTTGTTCGTCTGTGATATATACGTATGGAATATCTGGTTCTGGGAAATAACGATAATCATTTCCTGTTTCTTTTACACGCATTAAAACAGTATCGTTTAATTTATCATCAAAACGTCTTGTTTGTGGTGGGAAGGTTTTATTTTCATCATAGATTTTACTTTGCCTTTCTATTTCTTTTTCAATACTTAATTTTACATTAGAAATAGAACCGATATTTTTTATTTCTGCTTTGGTTCCGAATGGATCTGATACTTTTTTTCTGATAGATACATTGGCATCTGCTCTCATAGAACCTTCTTCCATTTTACAGTCTGATACGTC
>CALVSS010000074.1 GCA_944359095.1 uncultured Bacilli bacterium
CCGAACGGTACGTACGGTGGTGTGAAAGGGTATCATATTAATAAGTAAAATTTATTAAAAATTTACTCTATTCGATTATGATATTATTTTTCTGTTACTATTTTTAATTTAGTATGTAGTTTTAAATCTTTTACTGTATTTTTAGGCAAAAAGTAAACGTTATATACTTTTCTTTTAGGTAATATATATTTTTCTGATTTTATATTTTGATACATATATAAGATATTATCTTCTTTGTCGGTTAGGACTATATCTATTCTTTGACATAAAAAGTTTGTGGTTACAAATTTCTTTTTAGGAAATTTTATACCATAATCAAGTGGTTCTAATACAAATTTTAGTCCTTTAAATCTATCCCAAAATTTAGTTAATTCAATTATTTTTATCTTTTTTCTTTTTACTTGTAAATACATAGATTTTCCTTCTTCCTTATTTATTATTTTAACATGATTTTGTTCATTTACAAAGTATATTAAATATGATATTATATATAAGGAAATGGAGGTAATAGTATGAGTGGACATTCTAAATGGGCAACGATTCATCGTAAAAAGGGATTAATCGATGCTGCTCGTGGAAAAGTATTTCAAAAGTTAGCTAAAGAAATTATGGTAGCAGCAAAGGGTGGTAGTCCTGATCCAGATCAGAATGCTGCCTTACGTTTAGCTGTTGATAAGGCAAAAGCTCAAAATATGCCAAAGGATAATATTAATAAGGCAATTGAAAAAGCAACTGGTTCTAATGATGCTGCTAACTATGAAAGTGTTAGATATGAAGGATATGGACATGGTGGAGTTGCTTTTATGGTAGATTGCTTAACCGATAATCGTAATAGAACAGCTTCTCAAGTTCGTAGTGCCTTTACGAAAGCAGGAGGAAATTTAGGAACTGACGGTTCTGTTAGTTATATGTTTTCCCGTCGTGGTTCTATCGTTATTCCTGCTGATTATGATGAGGACACAATGATGATGGTAGCATTAGATGCTGGGGCTCTTGATTTTGAAAGAGTAGAAGATCATTACTTAATTACTACGGATACTGAAAATTTTACTAACGTAAGAAATGTTTTAGAAGAAAATGGTGTCAAGGAATTTTTAGAGTGTGAGCTTACTTATATTCCTAATATGGAAGTTACCCTTGATGAAGAAGGTCAAGAAAAGGTACATAAGTTAGTGGATACTTTAGAAGATTTAGATGACGTACAAGATGTTTACTATAATTTAAAAGAAGATTAGTGAGGGAAGCTTTTCAAGCTTCTTTTTCATTGTTCGATTGATAGTTTTTGCTATTTGGTATATAATTGCTCTAGGAGTTGAGAAATATGTACGATTATATTAAAGGAACTATTGCAGAGTTAAAATATAATTCTATTGTTGTTGATAATCATGGAGTAGGATTTTTAGTTTATGTACCTAATCCTTATGCTTTTGAGGTTGGAAAAGAGTATAAAGTTTATGTATATCAACAAATTAAAGAAGATGAACAAGCTTTATTTGGATTTAAGACATTACAAGAAAAAGAATTATTTTTAAAGTTAATTAGTGTTAAAGGTCTAGGATGTAGAATGGCTCTTCCTATTTTAGCTGTTGGTTCTATTGAAGGAATCATGGATGCCATAGAAAGAGAAAATATCTTATATTTGAAGAAGTTCCCTAAAATTGGGGAAAAGTTAGCTCGTCAGATTATATTGGATTTAAAAGGAAAACTTGAATTTATTGGTACTGGTATTACTGATGATGTTGTAGAAAATAGAGAAGAATTAAAAGAAGCTTTACTTGCTTTAGGATATAAAGATAAAGAAATTCAAAAAGTGATTAGTCAAGTAGATGAAAATGAATCTATTGAGGAACAAATTAAAGATTCTTTAAAATTACTTTTAAAATAATAATAATAATAATAAAATAGGAGGATGTTTTTATGCAAGTGGAAAGTGTTGTTACTAATTATCATTTAGAAGATGATCAACTAATGGATAATACGATTCGTCCTGAAAGTATTGATGAATATATTGGTCAAAAAGATGTAAAAGAAAATATTAGAATCTTTATTGAAGCTGCTAAAATGAGGAATGAGCCTTTGGATCATGTTTTACTTTATGGACCTCCAGGTTTAGGAAAGACGACTCTTGCTTTTATTATTGCTCATGAACTTGGTACTAATATTAAAACGGCGAGTGGTCCTAGTATTGAAAAATCTGGGGATTTAGCTGCTATTTTATCTTCTTTAGAGCCAGGTGATGTTTTATTTATTGATGAAATTCATCGTATGCCTAGATATATTGAAGAAATTTTATATCCAGCTATGGAGGATTTTTCTTTAGATATTATTGTAGGAAGTGAAGGTAATAGTCATAATATAAAGATTGATTTACCACCTTTTACGTTGGTAGGAGCAACGACTAGAGCAGGAGATTTATCTGCACCATTAAGAGATCGTTTTGGAATTACTTCTAAACTACAATTTTATTCTGTAGATGAGCTTAAAGAAATTATTAAAAGAACTGCTAGGGTATTAGGTGTGGAAATAGAAGAAGAAGCTGCTTTAGAGCTTGCTAAAAGAAGTAGAGGTACGCCAAGAATTGCTAATCGATTGTTTAAAAGAGTTAGAGATTTTGCTTTAGTTAAAGGAAATGGTATTGTTGATTTAGCTATTACTGAAGAAGCTTTGGAGCGATTAAAAGTTGATAAAATGGGTCTTGATAATACAGACCATGAATTATTACTTGCTATTATAGAGAAATTTAATGGTGGTCCAGTTGGAGTAGAAGCTTTAAGTAGTTCTATTGGAGAGGAAGTCACTACCATTGAAGATGTTTATGAGCCATATTTATTACAAACAGGTTTGTTAAAAAGAACAAGTCGTGGTAGAATAGCAACTGCTAAAGCTTATCAAATTTTAGGAATAGAAAAGAAGTAGGGATGATATGGCAAAATTATTATTTAAAGATAGCAATTCAGTTTCTGATGTAGCTAATGTTGTTATTAATTATGTAGCTAGTCATAATACACCAAATAAAAAAATATTTGAACAAAATTATTTCGCTTTAGTTTCTCTTGATGAGGCAAAACAAGAAAAATTTATGAATTATGTTCATTATGTAGATATGTTGTTTCATGAGAAGTCTTCTAATAATATGTATTATCCTGCTGTTAATGTTGTTTTAGCGGGAGCTACTTATTATTATGATTATTTTGATAGAATTAAAGATTATACAGATGGTGAATTATCTATTTTAGCTAATTATTCTACTATGAGCTATGTTTATGAATATCAGGAAATATTAGATAAATTTCCTAAGGATATTTTAAAAATTATAGAAAATAGGACAAATGAGTTTTCTAAAAGAGATGATATGCTTGTTTGGTATGATTTTTCTTTAGATCAAGGAAAAGATTACTCTTATTTAAAAGAACAATTAGAGAAAAAAACGTTAGATGATATCTCAATGGAAGCTATGAAATTAAGTGATAAAAATTTGGAGGAGGATACAAAACATGACAGTAGAAGAATTTAATTATGATTTACCTAGTGAGTTGATTGCTCAAACACCTTTAAAAAAGCGTGATGAATCTAGACTTATGGTTTTAGATAAAAAGACTGGGGAAGTAGAACATAAACATTTTAAAGATATTATTTCTTATTTAGAGCCTGGAGATACTTTAGTTTTAAATGATACAAAAGTACTTCCTGCTAGACTTTATGGTGAAAAAGAGGATACCAAGGCAATGATAGAAGTTCTTCTTTTAAAAGATGTTGAAGGAGATACTTGGGAATGTTTGGTAAAGCCAGCAAGACGTATTAAATTAGGAACTGTAGTTTCTTTTGGTAATGGGAAATTAAAAGCCACTTGTGTCTTTGTTGGGGAGGAAGGAATTCGTCATTTTACTTTTTCTTATCAAGGTATTTTTATGGAGGTTTTGGAAGAGTTAGGTACTATGCCACTTCCACCTTACATTCATGAACAATTACAAGATCAGTCTAGATATCAGACTGTTTATGCCAAAGAAGTTGGTAGTGCTGCAGCACCTACAGCAGGATTACATTTTACGAAGGAATTACTTGCTGCTATTGAAAAGAAAGGGGTACATCTTGCTTATATAACTTTACATGTTGGACTTGGTACTTTTCGACCTGTTAACGTAGAAAAAGTAGAAGATCATGAGATGCATAGTGAATATTATCATATGTCTAAAGAAGTTGCAGAACTTTTAACGAAGACTAAAAAAGAGGGACATAGAATTATTAGTGTCGGTACTACTAGTACAAGAACATTAGAGACAATTATGACTTTATATGGAGAATTTCGTGAGTGTAGTGGATGGACTAATATTTTTATTTATCCTGGTTATCAATTTAAGGCTATTGATTGCTTAATTACTAATTTCCATCTACCTAAATCTACTTTAGTTATGCTTGTTTCAGCACTTGCTGGTAAAGATCATATTTTAAATGCTTACAAGATTGCAGTAAAAGAAAAATATCGTTTTTTCTCTTTTGGAGACGCAATGTTTATTAAGTAGGTGAGTTATGAATCAAAAGATTTTGGACATTTTCTATCATAAGGTTCTTCCTGCTGCAGGTAGTTCTCAAGGAATAACTATTGATGGATTTTTATTTAATGCATCTTTCATTTTAGATTCTCAGGTAAATGATTATGAAGATTATTCTCATCCGGTGATTCAAGTAAAAGATAAAGAAAAGTTTAATTTAGCTTTAGTTCAATATACGAAATCTATGCTTAATTTTTTTGAAAAATACCCTCAATTAAAAAATATTGATTATGTATATTTTCAAGGTGATTTAGATAATATGATTGAGGCTGCTACTTTAAATGTATGGTTTAATGCAACAGAAGAAGATTTTCGCAATCCTATCTCTTTTTTAGAACAGAGAAAGAATTTTTTAGATGATTTTTCTTGTATGGAAGAGTATCATAAACAATATAGGACTTCTGTCATTGATGGAAAAGTTCCTTGTCATTTTGAATATTTTGTAGATGTATGGAATCCTTCTGGCAATGAGACACCTTATGTATTCCGTAGTAGTATTTGTGATGAAGAGGGAAATCATTTACATTTACCAAATATTGGTTTTGGTATATCTAATCAAAATTGTTATATTTATACTATTCATAATGAAAAAAGAAAAGAAGAGTTGACTTCTAAGCAGAAAAAGTTAAATCGACTTTTATATCAAGCAGATAAAGATGTGGCCTTTTCTTACGAAGAAGAAAGTATTAAAGATATTTCTGTATCTAGTTTATATTCTTTAACTTTATTTACTTCTTTTATTCAACATATAGGTTGTCAGTCTATGATTGCTAAAACTAATTTTCCTATTCGAAATGATGCTAAATTAAATAATCCAAGAGTTGATTTTCAAGAATTTCAGAAGATATGTACTAATTCTATGAATAAATTTTATCGAAGTTTTCGTAGACTTTCTTATCATTTTCCTGAAGTTGAAGTAATTAGTTATCCATTTGAAATGGATAATGGTATGCATTTAGTTGTTCCTGATACTATATCTTCTCAAGATGACTTTATTCATGCTGTCTATGATAGTACTAAAAAAGAAAAACAGGTTACAAAATCATAAAAAAAGACTAAATTAAATTAAAAGTTCCCGTTATTTGTAAAATATAAAATTAAGAGAGAAAGTTCCCGTAAAATAAGGGTCC
>CALVSS010000075.1 GCA_944359095.1 uncultured Bacilli bacterium
CTAATGGCGACTTGCTAGGTCTTACCATACCGGCTTTCCAACCAGTTATACATTAAACACCGAACTGGCGCACTCCTAGGTCTTATTATATCATATTTTATATATAGAAAAAACTATAGTTCATTTACTATAGTTCTTATTTATTTAATTTTATTTTAATATAGTTTCTAACATAAGTATTATCTTTTTTATATTCTTCTTGATCTTTTTTTATCTTTTCATCAAACTCATTAAACTCGTTTTCGATTTTCTCTTTTTCTGTTAAGTCTGTTAATTCTTCGTTTTGAATTGTACCTTGAAGCTTTTTTTCTTTTAATTCATCTAGTTGTTGAGTGGTATTGATTAAACTTAATTGACCTAATTGTTGGTTGATATTGTATTTAGCAATATAACTTTCATTTGTTTTTAAATCTATCGTTTCAAAAATTAAGTATTTTTCATCTCCTAAGTAGCAATTAATTTCATGAATTTCTTTATTTTCTTCTTGATATCTAGTAGATACAGATTCAGAATACGCTTTACAATTTTCTTTTTTACTGATATATAAAGTATCTACTTTTATTTCCTCTTTCTTTTCTTTCTTTGGAAATTTTGGTAAAACCATACTATTTAATATGAGACTAATAATTATAAATAATACTAAAATTATGATTGTGAAAAATAAGTCTGTTCCACCTTTTTTTTGATATACTTTTATAATTTCTTCGGCATTTAAATCTTTCTTTTTATCACGTATCTTTTTTGCTTTTTTGGTTACTTTTATTAAATATTTTTTATTAAAAGTAAAACCTAATAAGAAAGATGTTAATAGCACATATATTATCAGTATTATTGTTAACCAGGAAAAATATTGAGATAGTCCTATTAATAAGATTAATATGATGACTCCAGTTAGTCCAAGTAAATATCTTTTTCTATAGATTACATAAAATACATTACCTATAAAAGCCGGAATAGAAAATTTTTTTCTTGATATTTTTACATAATGATTACCAACATACGCCATTCTTCTTTGCTCTGTTGGGGAGGCATTTGCATTTAATATTTCTCTTGGTTCCATCAGTTTACTTGGGGATCTTTTTATTAAGAAGATTAGAATTACTATGAATAAACTCGGGATTGTTCCTATTCCACTTATGATTCCTAGTGTCTTAAATATTTTAGTAATAGGTAAAATATTATCTTTTAGTTTGATTATTTCTGTTACTTTAGATGCTGTATAAAAAAGAATAGCTATAATTAATAGTAGTATTGGTAATTTCCAATAAAATTTTCTTTTCTTTTCTTGTTTTTCTTTTGGTCTTTCTTCTGTAATTGGATATTGATTCCACAAATTTCTATTTTTTTTAGATTCTTTTATTTCTTTTACTGGTTCTTCTTCTTTTATTTCTTCATCTAATTGTTCTGGGACTACATCTAAAAAAGCACCGCAATTTGTACATACTTTATCATAGTCTTGTAATTCTTCATTACAGTTTGGACATCGTCTCATATTCTCACCACTCTTTTAGATTACTATTTTTTATTTATTGGTTTTATTTTTACAGCAACTCCTACCACTACTAATCTTAACATCATTATTATTGCTCCAAAAATTAGCATATTTGTTGCTTTTTTACTGGTATTTGGTACCTCTACTAATGGCACACTCTCTAGTATTGCCTGTACGGTATTATCCTTGGTTACTTCTACTTTTTGTTCGACTACTTTTGCTTGATAATTTGGAGGGGTAATCGTTTGTTTTACTGTGTAATTTCCAACTGGTAATGTAATATCCACTTCTTTATCTGTTGTTTCATAACGATATACTTCTAGGCCTTTACTATTATATACGGTTATTTCTGCTTTACTTAGATTATCTCCCGTGGAAGCATCAATTACTTTTATATTTAAGTTTCCAACTTCTTTACTAAAGTTTAAAGAGGTGTTTGCTATTAATGTTGCTTTAGAAATACAATTATCAGGGATTATAGATCTTGATAAGTCTGATATTAGATAATCTTTATAATCATCTATTATTTCTCTTGATGGTTCTGTTATTCTATATACATTAGCGATTGGAAGAAGATAATACCCCAATCATTTGCTTTGGAATTTCAATTCTATTTTTATCTGTTTTAATATAGTCAGATACTTCGCTATCTATATAAATATCTCTTATTTCATTTGGGCAATTATTTTCTTCTATTTCAATATCAGCAAAACTATTCTTATTAATCATTAGTACTCCAGACACCAATATTAACACTACTACTAAAAAAAGAATAAGTACTTTTCTTTTTGCTTCATTTTCTCTCACCTCAATTATTTTTTCTTTTTAAAATATAATTATATGAATCCTTACACATGTCTTCGATTCCTAATTCTGCTTTCCATTTTAATTCTTGTTTAGCTTTTGTTACATCTGCATAACATTCAGCAATATCGCCTGGACGTCTGCCTGCTATTTTATAATTTACTTTAACATTATTAGCTTTTTCAAAAGCATTAATAATATCTAACACACTATATCCTTTTCCCGTTCCTAGATTATAAATATATAAGCCTTGTTGTTCTTTTTCTAATTTTTCTAAGGCTTTAATATGCCCTTTTGCTAAATCAACAACATGAATATAGTCTCTTACTCCTGTTCCGTCTTTGGTTGGATAATCATTACCAAAAACTGATAAACACTCTAATTCTTTATTAGCAACTTTAACAATATAAGGCATTAAATTTGCTGGTATTCCATTTGGATCTTCTCCTAAAAGGCCACTTTTATCTGCTCCAATAGGGTTAAAATATCTTAGAATAGCAATATCCCAAGAATAATCTGATTTATATAAATCCTTTAATATTTGTTCAACAAATAATTTTGATGTTCCATATGGATTGGTTGTTCCACCTATTTTATCTGTTTCTTTAATTGGAACACGTTCTGGATCTCCATAGACTGTAGCACTTGATGAAAATACTAATTTTTTTATTTTTTGTTTTTTCATTACTTTTAATAGAACTAAAACAGTTGAGACATTATTTGTATAATATTCTATTGGTTTTGTTACTGATTCTCCTACTGCTTTATAGGCTGCAAAATCTATTACAGCTTCTATTTTTTCTAACTCAAAAATTTTATCTAATAATTGTTCATTTATCATATCTCCAAAATAAAATTTTATTGGTTTTTTTGTAATTTTTTCAATTTTTTCTTTTACTTCTTCTTTAGAGTTAGATAAATTATCTAATACTACTACTTCATATCCATTCTTTAATAATTCTACACAAGTGTGACTACCTATATATCCTAGGCCTCCAGTTACTAATATCCTCATTTTAACTCCTTATATACTTATCTTTATATTCTTGCATTACAGCTAACATTTCTTTTCCTATGACTGTTTCAATTGATTTATTTTTTATACTTTCTTTTAAGAATTGTTCCATATCTTTAATTTGAATATAGAATAATTTAAAGTCTGTTGCTTTTTCTAAGTCAGAAAGACTCATCTCTTCTACTTTCGGGCCATCATTACAGTAAACAATATAATAATATACTTTATTGCATCTAGATTTTCCGGTAGCAAGATAGTTTTTATAATATTCTTCTATTACCATGAATGGTCCACGTTCAATCTTACTGGTGATTCCTGTTTCTTCTTTGATTTCTCTTCGTAAACTATCTTCTAAAGATTCGTTTGATCTCCAATGTCCTCCTGGAAATTGATACGTATGATTATTGTGTACTACTAATAATTGGTCATTTTTATTTACCATTAATGCCTTTACTCTAATTACGGTATCATCCATATTCATTATATCTAATTTATCTTCATTTATAATTACTCTTTTCATATATATCCCCTTCCTAATTATAAACATATCTTTCCCAGTATTCTGTAACTGCTGGTGATACTGTTTGAAATACTGCATCTATTTGTTCACACATATATTTAGACTTTTTCCATATCGTTGTTCCTGTTGTTAAACAAGAAGCTTCTGATTGAGCCATTAGATATTCAAAAGTAGATGCTCTGTCTTCATATTCGTCTGCTTGAGCATAGTCATTAACAAATGATGCATAGATATTATTTCCACTAGTATAAGATAATGCAGTATTCGTTTTTCCATAGATAAAGTCTAGCGGATTTAAGCTATTCCAAATAGTATAGTTAGCACCTTTATAATACATATATTTTTCTAAATAGTGATAAATTTCATGATGAATGCTATCGGCAAAACTATAGTCTGTTGCAAGAGAAATTACCACATTTTTAGTACTAGAATCTGTAATTCCTGTAACATTGTTTTGAGAATATCTTTTGATTAGGTAAAATGTCAACGTATATCCTCCTTGTTTTGTTTCATTAAATATTCCTTGTGGATATAAAGACAAATTATAATTTAGTTGATTTAACAATTCATTGATTCTATTTGCATCGGATAACATTATAGTGGCTAGTCCAGCAACCGTATAGCCATTGGTTTCTGCTCCATATTTTACAGTAATGCCATAGGTATTTTGAATATTATTTCTAAGTGTATTATTTGTCTCTTCTATAGAAGGAGGCGTATAAGTGTTTTGTGACTGTTGAGGAGTAGATGGTTGTGTTGGTTGAGTTGGTTGTGGATTAGTTACCTGAGGTGTACTTACAGTAGTATTTGAAGATTCGCCACTAGATGTTGATGGTATTGATGGTGTCGTTGGTACTTCTTCCTCTGTTGGTAGTTCTGTTTCTGTTGTTGTGACATTAACATCTTCTGAATCAACAGCGCCAATGACGTGTGTATCCGTAATTGGATCTAATACTTTATTATTATTTAAATCTAGTCCTATTCCAGTAAAAATTAATATCATTGAGAAGGCAATAAGGACTTCTGCTAATTTTATTTGTATCTCTCGTCTCATAACTGCCTCCTATTTTCTTTTATTGTACCAAACTTTACAAAAAAATAAAAGACCTTGCGGTCTTATTTTCAAAATTTCTGAATTCTACATGTAAATGCCCGTCTTAGTATAGGACGGGTTTTTAGTTGTCTAATTAAACGTGCAGTTAGTTGTCTAAGAACTTGTAGAAGTAATAATAGAAGCTATTATGCCTATAGTGGGTATTTAGTTGTCTAATTTCTTTTTATTAATTAATATAAGTTTAATAAGGAGATGATGTTATATGAGAGTTTAAATATAGGTAAGTGTTCAAAAAAATAGCAAAGAAAGGAATATTAGATTAATATGAAAAAGAAAGTAACAAATGTTCACTTCACCTTAGAAACAAGAAAACTTATTGAAGAAAGACTTAATGAAAGTAAAACTATAACAGAAATATCTAATGAATTACAAAGAGACAGATCTAATATAGGAAAAGAAATAATGAAGCACAGAATCGCAACTTTTCCTTCTACATTTAATTATGATCATCCTTGTTTAAAACATGTAAATTGTTCAATGAAAACATATGAGTGTTATAAAACTTGCAAAAATATAGAGATTAAATTGTGTGAAAACTTAATCTCTTCTCCACATGTCTGCAATGGTTGCCAAAAGAAAAAATATTGTAGACATGTTAGATATTATTATAATGCAGTTGAAGCAAATAATGAATATGTAAATTCTTGGAAAAAAGATAGAAGTAAATTACGATATACACCTTTAGAATTA
>CALVSS010000076.1 GCA_944359095.1 uncultured Bacilli bacterium
ATAATCTATCTTTCATTTCTTTTGCTGCTTTGTTGGTAAAAGTGATTGCTAAAACGTTGTAAGGAGCGGCAAAACCTTCTTCTATCAAATAGGCAATTTTTGTTGTTAATGTCTTGGTTTTTCCTGCTCCTGCTCCTGCAATAATTAATAATGGTCCATCGTTATAAAGGACTGCTTCTTTCTGTTTGTCATTTAAGCCTTCTAACATTTTTATACCTACTTTCTAATAACATTATAGCTTATTTTTTATCTTTAGAAAAGAAAAATCACTAGAGTCCCTAGTGATTACTTTCTTGGCGGATATAGATTTTTTAATTCTTCTAAGGTGATTTGTTGTTTTTCTTCTTTTTTATACGATTTTAAAATAGATAGTACTCTTTTATAATCTTCTACTGTTAATAAATTATCAAAAATATCTAATTTATTTTCTTCTTTTCTTGGTGATATTTTTTTACTTATTTTTGTTACCTTTTCTGGATTAGTAAGAATAGTTATTTTACTTTCCTTTTTAGGAATAACTTTGGTTTCTTTATTTGTAGTTTTTCTTACTAATTCTGGAACTTTTATAAATTTAATTTTACTTACTTTTCTAGGCTTTGGTACTTTTTCTTCTCTTGTTCTTATAGAATTATTTAATAAAGTATCTAATATTTGTTCTTCACCTTTCAAAGTTGGATTTGGTATTTCTGATAAATAGTTTGTGTCTTCTATTCTTTCATTCTTCATGAAATCTACAATACTTGGCTGTTTTTGTTCTTTTCTCTTACCATAAATTATCGTAGGTGGTGTTGTTTTTATAATATTATCAGGTAATTTTTTCTTTTCTACTATTTCTTTTATTACCCTGGGTTTCATTTCTTCTTTTATTTCTTCTTGTTTTGGAAGTTCTTCTACTTCACCTTTTCTTTGATAAATTCTTATTATTTTATAAATTATTAGAAATAATATCCAAATAATAAAAATAGTGCTTGATAATTCTATTAGTGCTTGAGCATTCTTATTTTGATAAACAGATACTTGATTATAAATATCTAGTTTGTCTTTTGTGATTATATTTATAATTAGTATTAATAAATAGTGAATGATACTAAACATGATAGTGTTTATTGTTCTTATCCATTTTGTTATTTTAGAATTAAAAATACTAATCCATAATATAATATTTGTTGTGATAATTGCGGCAAAATAGATTGCTAAATTAGGAAAATATATGGCAATAAAGAAATTATTCATCATATAGTCATATAAAGAAAATAGTTCCTCTTTATAAAATATAAGTGATACTATGATGATTGCTCCATAGATAGCAATACACATAAATTTACTTATTTTCTTTGGCTTTTTCTTTGTTGATATTAATAATATTGTTAGGGCTATTAGTATTACCATAGCCACAATTAATAGGCTTGAAGATGATGTTACATCCCCTAGCACTTTTAATTTATCTAGTAGTGATAATTTCGACATCATCTTCACCCCCCTACTTTTATTCTGTTACTACATTTTCTAGTTCAGCAATATAAACTGTCTGTGTTGTATCGTCATAGTTGGTACAAGTTACTAGTGTTAATGTTGTCTTATCATAATTACGATAAATTGCTATTTTTCCTGTTTTTGGTTGTTTATATATGTTTGTTATTTTGTATGTATATTTTTTACCTTTATATGTTATATAAGCTTCGTCTCCAATATTTAAACGATATAGCTCATTAAAAAATGCTTTCCATCCTGTTCCAGAATGTCCTGCTAATATAAAATTTCCTTTATCAACATCAGGATATGTAGATCCATCAATTACCATTATGTTTTTTTCTACATCATTTTCGCTTGACCTTTTATCAACAAATCCTTTGCTTAAATTTATTTTAGGAATTGTTAAATAGCCAATATATTCATCCGTATACGTTGGACTTTCTTCTACTTCTTCTGTTTCTCCTTCAGTAGATTCTGCAATCGTTGTTTTTTCTATTTGTTCTTTTTCTTCATAAAAGATATTGGCCATATAGTCATAAGCGTAAACTTTTTTTGATTGAATATAATTATAAGAAATAAAGAATCCCCCAATTAGTGTTAGGACGGCTCCTACAATAGCGACAACACTTGGAGAGATTCTTTTTTCATTATATTCTTGATTCCTTTGTGTTCTTTTGAACAAATCTAATGGCACCACCGATAATACCAAGTCCAATAATTACAAGTAGAATTGAACTAGTTGTACTTGTGTTTGGTACTGGTACTTCTGGATAGTTTTCAATGGTAATTTGTTGAGATACATGCTCTTTATCAAGAGTAAAGGAAATAATTTCGTTTGATTTTTGATATCCAGCTGGAGCTTCTACTTCTTCTACTGTATAAGTTCCATCTTTTAATCCTGTTAATACATATGGATCTGTTGTTGTTGTAAATCTAGCAACTTCATTACCATCAGCATCTTTTACTACTAATACTGCACCTGCTAATGGTTTGCCAGTTGACTTATCAATTTTTATAATGTTTACTACACGTTCTTTAGCTTCATTATAAAATTTAATTTTTTGTACTCTATTATTATCATCTATTGTGAATTTTACAACTTCTTTGTTTAATTCATATCCTGTTGGAGCTTCTATTTCTTCTACTGTATAAGTTCCATTTGGTAAGTTTTTGATTACGTGTCCTAAAGTTGTTGATGTCCAACTTGTAATTTTATTACCTTCAGAATCTTTTAATACTAGTTTTGCACCAGCAATTGCATTTCCTGTTGCTTTATCAATTTTTACAATTGTTATTTTTGAAGTTGATATTGTTAAATCAAGAGATGTACTTACTTTTTCTTCTACTGGTGTGATGATAGATGGAGTAACATTTTGTTGATTTGTATTTTGTGGTTTATATTTATAAGCCTTGTAAACTTTTCCTGTTCCACTAATTGTTACCTTGATATTAACTTCAGCATCTTCTACTTGAGATACTGGTACTTGAACTCTAAATGTTTCTCCAGTTGAGAATGTAGATTTTTCTTTACCATCTTTATCAATAACAACTGTCTTACTTGGTCCAGATGCAATTGAGACGTTATATTCACTCATATTTGTAGCGGATACTTTAACTTCTTCTGATACATAATATTTTCCATCACTAGTAGTTGTCATTGCTTTATCTGAAACACTGGCACTAAGTGTAGTTTTTGAATATCCTGCATTTCTTGCTTCTTTAGCTTTTGCAACTAAGTTTTGAATATATGGTCTTAAGTTATATTGATCAGATCCGTTTGTCTTAAATGATTGAGATAAGTTAGATGATCCTGTTGTATCGTCTAAATACCACCATAAAGCTGTTTGTGTAATGTAATAATCTTTAAACTTTTCTCCGGTAAAACTTTTATTTGGATAACCATTTACCATGATATAAGCAACACCAGCATCTAATTCTCCATCTAGTGTTACTGTTGTGTTTTGGGTTGTATATTTATACATATCCAAGCAGTACATATAATCTCCATCAATTGTCTTTTTGGTATCAAAATATGTACCAGCGATATAGGCAGGAAGACGTTCTGGACTTCCCATTTGAATTGTTTGTGGAACAGCATCTACTGTTGTTGTTAATGTGCAGTAACTAATAACAGCAATAAATACTGCTAGTAAAATTTTTCTTATTTTTTTCATATTATTTCCCCCTCCAAGTGGCTATATTATACCACGTAGAACATTATTTTTCAAGTGAAAGTTTCCTTTCCAATTGATATTATATTCTTTTTCTATAGCTTTGGAAAGGGGGTTTTATATATTTGTCTAATTTATTTCATAATTTATTCTATTATTATTTGTTGAAATAGTGTTTTGATAGTCTCCTGATGTGTTATATTTTTCTAATAAAATATTTGTAGGTATGACAATAATTAAAGTTAATAATATAGTAAATAATATGGTTTCTATTGCAAATATAATACTTTTTTGTTCATCTTCTAATAAATCTTCAGGACTTATTTTTCCAAAATGACTATAGCCTAAATATAAGATAGCTCCTGTAAGACCAATTCCTAAAACAATAATTACTAATATTTGGAAAAAGTTTAGACATGGATTTACTCCTATTACTTGATTAATTCCATAACTTTCATAAACAATTTCTCCATTATGAGTAAAAGCATAGTATATAGTATAACTGATTCCTATTATAGCAATTGCTATAACTAAAAGACAAATTCTTACATATTCATTTCTTATTTTTTTCAATTTTATCATCTCCTCCTCTAATTAAATACACGCCTTTTGTGAAAAAAACGTGTATTTTTGTTATTTATATTCTTTTTTTAGAGCTTTTTCTATATAGGATAAATTTATAGGTAAAATATTTATATGTTCTTTGGTTAAGTCTTTTAATAATACTTTTCTTATTTCATAATAATTATTGGGATTATTCTTTGTTTTTTCTTCTCCTCCTAATTTAGGGACTCCTTTTATTATTTGGGCGTGGAAATGATAATCTATTCCTTGTTTTGTTTTATTTTCTCCTAAGTATCCTAATAGTTTAATATCTGCTTGAAACTCTTCTTTGATTTCTCTTATTACAGCTTGCTCTATAGTTTCTCCTTTTTCTATTTTTCCTCCAGGGATTGCAAAATATTTTATGATTTTATTATTTTTCCTTTTTTCTCTATATAATAAGTAAATACTTTCTTCATCTTCAGAAAAAATAATTGCTCGGGAAGTATCTCTTTTCATCTTATTTTCTCTTCTTTTAGGATATTATCTTCTACATCATAGATAGTAGCTATTCCATTATCATAGATTAAATAACTTGGTTTATAGCCATCTCTTGGTAATGATATAGAGCCTGGATTTATATAATAATTGGTT
Source organism: uncultured Bacilli bacterium (assembly GCA_944359095.1). Lineage (GTDB taxonomy): Bacteria > Bacillota_I > Bacilli_A > RF39 > UBA660 > Faecimonas. Next base: position 4,842 of record CALVSS010000076.1, read on the forward strand.
TCTATCTTTTTTATAAATGGTATATGAAAATGGCCATAGATTAGAATTGAATTTTCTTTCATCCAATTACTTTCATTATAAATATGTCCATGTGTAATATATAAATCATCTTCTTCTGTTCTAATCATACTTAATTCATTGATAATTGGAAAGTTAGATACTTCAATATCTACATCTGAATCACAATTTCCTCTAATACAAATCAAGTTTTCTTTCATAGACTCTAAAAAATTTTGTACTGCTGCAATATCATAGCCTTCTACCATTTTATTTCTTGGTCCAATATAATATAAATCTCCTAATACGACTAATTTATCACATTTTAATTCTTTAAATTTTTTCTTTATTTTTTCTAAATTTGTTTTTATACCGTGTATATCTGAAATAAACATTATTTTCATAATGAATCCTCCTTACTATTTTATTATAGCATTTATCCTATTTTTTCCATAAAATTATGTGGAAATCCACATAATTTTATTTATGTTGAACTTTTATTTATGTTGAACTTTTAAAAATAAGTCCATTAAATAAAGACTTCCATTATAAAAAGTTCCACATAATTTTTGTTAAAATTGTATTGTATTCATAAAATAAGGAGGTTGATAAAATGAATACAATACAAACCAAAAACTCTTTTAAAAGAGTAAATCGATTTTTAAAGGAAGGGGGAATATTACTGAAAGATTCCAGTGATAATAAGGTTGCTATATCTTATAAAGATTATTTAATTTCAAATGGAAATAAAAATAATACTATATCACTAAAAATAAGATTTATCTATTTA
>CALVSS010000077.1 GCA_944359095.1 uncultured Bacilli bacterium
GGTCCTAGTGTTACTGGCCCAACTGGCCCTACTGGTCCAACGGGAGCAAGTGGTGCTACTGGAGCTACAGGTGATGTTGGTCCTACCGGTCCTAGTGTTACCGGTCCTACTGGCCCTACAGGAGAAACTGGCCCTACTGGTCCTAGTGTTACTGGCCCAACTGGCCCTACGGGAGAAACTGGCCCTACTGGTCCTAGTGTTACTGGTCCTACCGGTCCTACTGGAGCTAGTGGTGCTACTGGTGCTACAGGAGATGCGGGTCCTACCGGTCCTACTGGTCCAACTGGTCCTACTGGTCCTACGGGAGAAACTGGCCCTACTGGTCCATAATTTTTCCAAAAAAAAGATTCTCAATTCGAGAACCTTTTTTTATTTATTAGGATCAACTAAAATTTTAACAGCATCATCTGTTCCAGATGTTAATCTTTCATATGCGTGTTGTACTTCTTCTAAACTTACAATGTCATCTACAAATTTTAATACATTTATTTTCTTTTCTGCTATTAAATTAATACAAGTTTCAAATTCTTGTTTTGTATAACCAATTGCTCCTTGTAGTTTTAACTCTTTCATAACACCTACTACTGTTGGAATTGTTACTGTTCCTAAAGAAACTCCTACTAATACTACTGTTCCACCTGGCTTTACAGTCATTAATGATGTTCCTACAGCTGGAGAATTTCCACAGCATTCTACAACGACATCGAATCCTCCATTTGTTTTTATCATTAAGTTTTCTACCATTTTGGTATCTTTGGCATCAAACCATTCATCAGCAACACCTAATCTTACGGCTTTTTCTCCACGGGCTTTATTAGTTTCTGATACTGCTACATAGCTTGCTCCTTCCATTTTCGCAAACATAGCACTGACTAATCCAATTATTCCACCACCAATTACTAATACTTTGGCTCCTACCTTTATATCAGCAAGATGAATTGCATGTAGTCCAACTGCTGTTGGTTCTACCATGGCTCCTTCTTCATCAGATACTGTATCTGGTAATTTTAATACCATATCTGGTCTTACTTTAGTTTCTTCTGCTAAAGCTCCTGGATTGGTTAGAGAAAGTCCTACTGCGTATGTCCAAGTAGATGGACAATATTGTGGATTACCAGATAAACAAGCTTCGCACTTTCCGCAAGGAGAGATTGGTAATCCTGTTACTCTATCTCCTATTTTTAAATCTGTTCTTGCGCCTGGATCTTTTACAACGCCACTAAATTCGTGACCTAAAACTAGTCCTATAGGTTCTCCTGCTACCCAGTAGTGTATATCAGATCCACAGATTCCACATTTTTTTACTTCTAGCACAACATTTTGATGGTCTACTGTTGGTTGGGGAATTTCTTTTACTTCAAATTCCTTTAATCCTTTTAAAGCTACACATTTCATATTTCTATCCTCCTACTTTTATTTTTATCATATCATAATTTCTTTATCTGTGCTTACTTTTTTTCATTTTTTTCCTTTGTTTACATATGATAAATAGAAAGGGTGAAAAAATGAAAGTATGCGTTTATGCGATTGCTAAAAATGAAGAAAAATTTGTTAAGCGTTGGGTAGAATCTATGAAGGAAGCTGATGATATTTATGTATTAGATACTGGTTCTACTGACAATACGGTATCTCTTTTAGATGAACTAGGAGTTCATACTAAAGTAGAAATCATTCAACCTTGGAGATTTGATGTTGCGAGAAATAAATCTTTGGAGATGGTTCCCAAAGATTGTGACATTTGTGTTTGTACGGATTTAGATGAAGTGTTTGAAGCTGGTTGGAGAAAAAAAATAGAAGCTGTATGGAAAGAAGATACTACTAGATGTCAATATACATATCATTGGAGTTTAGATCAGAATGATCATCCTATTGTTAGTTTCTTTTTAAATCAAATTCATCAAAGAGATGGTTATCAATGGACTCATCCGGTTCATGAAGTTTTATCTTTTTCTTTAGGTAGTGAAGTTGTTGCAAACTGTCCGGAGGTTATTTTAAAACACTATCCTGATCTTAAAAAATCAAGAAGTAGTTATTTACCACTATTAGAGCTTTCTGTAAAAGAAGACCCTGATGATGATAGAAATATGCATTATTTAGGAAGAGAATATATGTATTATGAAAAGTGGGATAAAGCAATCACTACTTTAAAAAAACATTTAACTTTGCCTAAAGCTGTATGGAAAGATGAGAGAGCTGCCTCTATGCGTTTTATTGGTCGCTGTTATAAGAATTTAAACAATTATAAAGAAGCAAGGTATTGGTATGATTTAGCTATTAAAGAAGCTCCTTATTTACGGGACGCTTTCGTAGAAAAAGCTTTAATGGAATATGAATTAGAAAATTATTTTGCGGTTGAAGATTTATGTTTTCGAGCCTTAGAAATTAAAGGACATCAAAAAACTTATATCAATGAGCCATTTAGTTGGGATAGTACCATTTATGATTTATTGTCTATTAGTGCCTATTATTTACGACGATATTCACAGGCTGTTTATTTTGTAGATATTGCTCTTACCTATTTGCCTAATGATGAACGTCTTTTAAATAATCGAAAAATATTCAAAGAAAAAGAAGATTAATTATCTTCTTCTACATATAAATCTATTTTATTGTCTTTATATTCCTCTAATATTTTATTCCAAAGGATACTTTCTACATAGCGTCCTTTTTTAGGATGCATCAAATAACGTATTGTTAATTCTATATGATTATTTACTACTTTTGTATAAATAGTAGGATTATATTTATTAAAATATACTCGATTTGTTGTATTTATTTCACTTATTTGGGCTTTCATTTTCTTAGGTATATTTTTTATTATTTCAACATTATTTACAATTTTATATAATTCTTGTTTGTTTTTTACTAGGTCACAATCTAGTTTTACTTTTACTGTTAATTCATCCCAGACATATTTAAATCCTTTATTTAAGTTTCTTATTGGTTCAGAGAAAACAATAGAATTGGGAAATGTTACAATTACTCCGGTTGATTGTCCGTGTTGTTCTTTGGTTGATATTTCTAGAACTTCAAAATTTAAGGAGGAAATATTCATTACGTCTCCTAGGATTCCTTTAATTTCTATACGGTTTTCTACTTGGAATGGTTTTTTCATTTTAATATAGATACCACAGAAGAAATTTAATATTAATTCACGTAAAGCAATAGTCATTGCTGCTGATGTTACACTGATTAACGTCATTAAACTTTGAATATATTCATTCCAAATAAATAATAAGAAGACTATTTCTCCAATGTTTAATAGAATTTGAATTGTTTGATTAATGATATATTCTTTTCTACCTTCTATTTTCTTACGAATTGTTTTTCTACCAATTTTTTTGATAAAAGAAAAGATTACTATAACAATTGTTGTTGATAATATTAGAGAAATATAATTTTTATTGATGGTTGTTAATTTACTTAAATAATTACAAAACTTATCAAAAAATTCCATAGTTTCCTCCTTTCATGGGTTATAATTATAGCACTTTTTATTTCTTTTTAAAGTAATCTATCTAAATCTATGTTATACTAGACATATTGTTGACACTTTGGAGGTTATTTTTATGATTATTGGAATTATTGGGGCTTTCGATGAGGAAGTAGAAAAGTTTATTGAGATTTTTCATTTACAAAAAACGGAGTCAGATCTTTGGGATGTTTATTTGGGAGATTATCAAGATAAGCATTTGGTAGTATGTCGCTCTGGTATTGGGAAAGTAAATAGTGGTGCAATGACACAGTATTTAATTGATCATTATCATGTTGATTTAATTATTAATTCTGGTTGTGCTGGTAGTTTATTAAGTAAAGTAAAAATTATGGATGTTGTTTTAAGTAGTTATGTTACTTATCATGATTTTCAACCTACTAGAATTATGGAATATAGTGTTCCTGAACAAGGTAAAGTTAGTGCTTCTACTAAACTTATTCATATAGCAGAAGATGCGTTAAAAGAGTTAGAGATTCAGAATTATTATATTGCTCCTATTGCTAGTGGTGATGCGTTTGTTACTGATGAAGTGATGAGAGATACTATTTATCAAGCAACAGGAGCTTATGCTGTTGATATGGAAAGTGCGTCGATTGGTCATATTTGTAAATTAAATCATATACCTTTTTTATCTATTCGAACGATTTCTGATTTTGCTGATGGTAATGATGATTTTGAAGTTATTGCTGCTTATAAATCTAGTCAATTAGTAAAAGTAATGATTGAAGCATTATAAAAGATAGCTATTCGTTAGCTATCTTTTTTAATTCTTTAAATAAAAATTGTTTGGTTTGGTCATTTTTTTCAGTTTGGATTTCTTTTGCTAAAGACTTTAATTTTTCTTTCTTTTGCATATCCATTTCTACATAGTCTAGTTGATCTAAAAATTCTTCTATCATTTCATTGATTGTCATATCTTCTTCGTCTTCTTTATTTAATAAATCTTTTAATATTCCTGTTTTTTCTAATTCTTCTTCTGACATATACTACTCCTTATATTAAAATTAAGCTTTTACTTGTTTTTGTTCTAATTTTTTATCTAAGGTATTATTTATTATAATCAATACGACACTTATTATCAACATAATAGCTGCTGTTACAAACATTGGGGATGCTGATATAGAAATTGGTTGGTCTAAAGTATCTATTACAATATTTAATAATAATACAATACTTGCTCCTATTAAGCAGATAAATAAAGAAGAAATAATACCAGCTATTCCTACATTGACTATCCATTTATAATATGGCTTTTTCAATAAAGCAATTAAAATGATAGATACTATAGAAATTATAATAGTTGTTATAATAAATTGATCTGATGTAATTGTATTATAACCTTCAATCATGGTTTTTGTTTCTTTTGGCATATTGTTTTTAGTATCTTCAATTAGATGTTTATAGGCATTATCTAAGGCATCGTTATTTACAATTTCATCAATTACTCTGTCATAGTCTTCGTCTGCTATTTTTCTATCGAGAGTTTCTTCTACGATACTTTTATTTTCTTCTAGAATTGTTGCGATATCATTTTTTATATTTATGTTTTCTACTTTATCAGATGATAAATCTTTTAAAATTCTATTTGTATACTTGTTAATAATATCATTTATTGTTTTACTGTTATCTATTTTTGTTTGAATGATTTCTATTTCTTTTGTTGTTAATTCTGGTAGCTCTTGTTGTAGAGTTGTTGTCATTTGTTTTGATACTTCTTCTTTTGTGTATTCTCCTATTAGTTTTTCATTTACAGATTTCTCGGCAAAAATTACGGTAGGTACCATAGTAAATGTAAATACTAGGACTGTTGTTAATAAACCTCTTATTATTGTTTTCATAGACTCTCGTCGAGTAGACGAACTCGACTCCTCCTCTCTTATGCTTTTATTTTCTTATGAGAGGTTCGTCTATTCGCCCCTCAC
>CALVSS010000078.1 GCA_944359095.1 uncultured Bacilli bacterium
AAAAGAAGATATTGAAAAATCCAAAGTATTTGCAGGAATTTTAATATTAGTTGGATTAATTTCCTTAATTTATACATTAGTAGCAGCAAAAACTATGAATAACTTTGATTGTATTACTATAGTTCTTGGAATTGGAACTTTAATACTTGTAACATTAGAAGAAAAAAAAAAGAAAAAGATTGTAAAAATATTAAAAAAAAAGAAAGAAAAAGAGAAAAAAGTAAAAAGAAAAACTAAGAAAAAAAATACAAAATAAAAATGATGATTTAACTCATCATTTTTTTTAACCATAATTTTTAATATTCTTTAATGCTTCTCTTTTCATATCTCTCTCTTTAATAGATTCACGTTTGTCATAATCTTTTTTACCACGACAAACACCTAAAGAAACTTTCAAAATATTATTTTTAAAATATAATTTAATAGGTACCAAAGTAAGTCCTTTCATTTGTACTGCTTCTTCAAGTTTTTTAATTTCTTTTTTATGAAGTAATAATTTACGACTACGTTTTTCATCATGATTAAATATATTACCTTCTTTATAAGAAGCAACAAACATATTTAAAAGATAAACTTCGTGATTACGAATAATACCATAACAATCCTTAATATTGCAATTACCATTACGAATAGATTTAATTTCTGTTCCAGTTAAAACAATACCAGCCTCATACACTTCCTCAATAAAATAATCATGTTGAGCTTTTCTATTTAAAATTTCCATAAAATCAACTCCTACTAAGTCCAAAAGTAAGTTCTGGATATAAAGACCGAACTACACTCTTATATTCTTCATAATAATTCTGATAATTAGGTAAAATAGAATCATTTAATTCTGGATAAGGATAAACCCTAAAATTACGTTTTCTACCATATTGAGAATCCGTATATATAAGTTCTGCTTTAGGATTATCAACACTAACTTGAATACCACTTTTGTTCTCTACTTTATTTATTGTAACTTCCATCATTAAACCTGTCAATCTCTCAATACCTACTTGATCAGAAATAAAATTACCTAAAGAATAAATAACAAAAGTTTTCCCATCGTTAATGTATTGCACAGGCTCCACAACATGAGGATGGGTTCCAATAATTAATTGAACACCTAAAGAAGATAAATAATTAGCAATATCTTCTTGTTCACTAGAAACGTCAAAAGAATATTCTGTTCCCCAGTGCATTGCGACAATAATTAAATCCACTTTATCTTTTACCCTATCAATATCTTCTTTGGCTTTTTCTTTAGAAAAGACATTATTTAAATACTCTTTACCAGTAGGTGTTTCTAAACCATTAGTCCACGTAGTATAAGAAAAAAAAGCATATTTAATTCCATTACATTCATAAATTCTAGTCTTATCTCTTTCTTCCTGAGAAAGACGTTGACCATCCCAAACAACATTATCTTTACTAGACCAATAATGAACAGAATGCATAACACCGGCTTCTCCCATATCCATAGTGTGATTAGTTGCTAAAGAAACAAGATTAAAATGAGCATCCAAGAAAGCATCTCCTACTTCATCAGGAGAATTAAATCTTGGATAATTAGAATAGCCTAAATCCTTACCACCTAAAATAGTCTCTTGATTATAATAAGCTAAATCGTATTGTGAAGAAATTGGTTTAATATGAGAAAGCATAGGTTTAAAATCATAACTACCATCAGATAACTTAGCATCATCATAAATAGCACTATGAATTAATGCATCCCCTACCATAAATAAACGAAAGCTAGATTTTTTAGGTTTTGTAACTTTTTCTACTTTTACATCATTTTTTACAACATTTTTAGAAAAAGAAAAGTTAGAAAAAAGCAAATAGGAACAACAAAGAATAAAAAAGATAATTCCTACAATAATAATTTTTCCAAATAGCTTTAACTTTCTAACTTTTCTACACTTCATACTACAACTTCCTTACTACCTCGAAATCAATAGTCTTATCCTCTTTAGAAGCCCGAACAACTTTGACTAATAATTTCTCACCAATAGTATATTTTACATGACTTCTCTCGCCTGTCAAGGTCATATGTTCTTCATCATAATGAAAGAAATCCTTCATATCACGAAGAGGAACTAACCCCTCAATCAAATTATCAAGTTCAACAAACATACCAAAACTTGTAACAGAAGAAATAATACCAGAAAATTCTTCCCCAATATGACCTTCCATATATTCTGCCATCTTCATATCCTCAACTTCTCTTTCACAATCAACACTAGCTCGCTCACGATCAGAAGAATGTTGAGAAATATATACTAATTTTTGCTCCCATTTACGAATAGTTCCCATATCTAATTGCTTTTCAAATAAATAAGTTCTAAGTAAACGATGAACAGTAGTATCAGGATATCTACGAATAGGAGAAGTAAAATGTGTATAACATTGACTTGCTAATCCATAATGTCCTAAATTTTCAGGACGATAAACAGCTTTCTGCATACTTCTAAGTAATAAACTAGATAAAATCTTAAATTCTGGTTTATCTTCCAAATACTTAATAATCTTTTGAACTGTCTTAGGACTAGTATCTTTTAAATCTCCAGGGATTTGATATCCAAGAGTACCCACGAAATTTAAATAACTACGAAGTTTTTCCTCTTTAGGAACTTCATGAACACGATAAATAAATGGTAAAGACATAAAGTAAATATGAGTAGCAACACATTCGTTAGCAGCAATCATAAAATCCTCAATTAACTTTTCCCCAGTTCCTCTTTCTCTAAGAACAATATCCGTAGGTTTACAATCTTTATCTACTAAAATTTTTGCTTCATCAACTTCAAAATCAATATAACCCCGTCTTACTTTCATCTTACGTAAAATGTCAGCAAGTTCAGCCATAACTCGTAAAGACTTTTCATAAGGTTCATACCCCTCAGGAACAATATTATCTTCTAAAATACTATTTACTTTTTTATAAGTCATTTGAATACGAGAGCGAATTACACTAGGAAATATTTCATAATCCAATTGCTTTCCTTGATGATCAAATTCCATAACACAAGAAATAGCTAAACGATCAACATTAGGATTTAAAGAACAAATCCCATTAGAAAGTTCATGAGGAAGCATAGGAATAACTCGATCAACTAAATAAACACTTGTACCTCTTTCCATAGCTTCATTATCAAGAGGACTACCCTCTTTAACATAATAACTAACATCAGCAATATGAACACCCAATTTATAATGACCATTACTCATTCTTTCGATAGAAATAGCGTCATCTATATCTTTAGTATCATCGCCATCTATAGTAAAGATTTCCATATTACGTAAGTCCCTACGACCAATCAAATCAATATCTCTAACTTCCATAGGAAGCTGACTAACTTCTTCTTTAACATCATCAGGAAATTCTGTATGAATTTTATACTTATAAACAATAGATAAAATATCAACACCAGGATCATTTTTATGACCAATAATTTCCACAACTTTTCCAGAATACTTAAATTTATTATTAAGTCTTTTAACAAGTTCAACAACAACTTTATGACCATCAACAGCATTTAAAGAATCCTCTTTAGAGACTTGAATTTCTAACTTAACTTTATTATCATCCAAAGTAATATGACCCATTCCCTGCTTATCAAAATTAATTTCCCCAATATATCGTTCAACTTGTCTTTTAATTACACGTAAGATACGTCCTTCCAAACGATCTATATTCATCTTACTAGTAATTTCTACTAAAACAATATCATCATGAATAGCCCCATTCATATTTTCAGGAGCAATATAGACATCATCTTCCATATTTTCAATTTCTACAAAGCCAAAACCCTTTTTATTAGCACGTAAAACACCCTTACGTAAATGACTATCTTCCAACATCATATAATGTCCCTTATTAGAGCAATAAATAACAACGTCTTCTTCTAATTTACGTAATTCATCACTTAATTCTTTAACCTCATTAACATCATGCAATCCCAACTTATCTTGTAATTCATAAATACTAAGAGCTTTATTGCTATTTTTTAATACATCAATAATCTTATCTTTCATTAGCATCACCTTCTATTCTTATTATACCGTATTTCTACATAGATAACTAGAATTATTTTTAAAATAAAAAAAGCTCTATAAAAGAGCTATCAATTATAAAAACATCGCAACTAAACAAATAATAAAGAAAGCTAATCCTAAAACCCAAGTAAGGCGTGTAATAAATAATTCAGAACCTCTTTCCTTACGATGTGTAAATAATTCAGAAGTAGTACCAGAAATAATCTGAGCTGCTCCTTCTGCTTTAGCACTTTGTAAAAGCACGATTACAATTAATAAAATTGATATAATTAAGAGTGCTGTTTCCATAAGACACCTCCATAACAATATAATTATAATAACATAATTTAATAGGGAATGCAACTAACGAAATAAACTTTTCGCCTTATATTCAACATAATCAGAAATAGGTTTATTATATTCACTACCAATATCAAAAGAAACTTCATCAAAGAATGATTTTGAATTAGATTTTTCTTTTACCCAAGCAGATAAAGCAAGATGATCTTCTCTATCACAAGCATGAATTTTCTGCATCTCAAGAGATAAGAATTTAGCAAAAACATAACGCAACGTTGTATCATTTAATGGCCTAGGATTTCTAGAAAAAACATATTTATCCATATCACATAAATGCATAAAGTCCGAAGTAAAAAGATAACTTCCTGCATTAATATCTTGAGCCCTAATACCATGTTCAGATAACTGATAAAAATCATCTTCTAACTCTTTCCAAGAAGTAATAAGTTCTCCACAACGATATTCTGCAGGACTACGATATAAAGGAGTTCCAACTTTTTTAGGTGACGCTAAATCATCTAAATATTTCATCACATAACCAGAAAAAATACCATCATTATCTAATAAAGTATCAATTGGTTGAGTAATTCTTTTTAGATCTAATTTATCCTGAAAATAAATCACTTTATCAAAAGTCATTAAATGACGTTCTTTACGTAAAGAAATATCATATTTCAATATTTTTAATGCATATTCATTAAAACGAAAAATAGAACCATCATGCCCTGCCCCAACCTTATCCAAGACATATACATTAGGTATAGTTAGAGAATTACTAGCAAAAGTAACCGCTAACTCTTTTCTAGGCTTATATTTACCCACAAAAACTCCCCCTCATTTGACGCATATTATATCATAAAACAATAAAAAACACAAGTAGCCAACAAAAAAAAGCCCCTTAGGTGTGATTTTTCAGAGAAAATTTTACATTAAAAAAAATTGATTTTCAATAAAAATTTTACATATGAGAAATTGATTT
>CALVSS010000079.1 GCA_944359095.1 uncultured Bacilli bacterium
TATTTGTTATCAACATTAAATCATATATAAGATTGCATTTAACTTTTTAAAGTTGCGTTTACTTTTTCATCTCAGCTAATTATTGTAAATACGATTGTTGCGATAAAAATTAGAGATGTTGTTATTAGTTTTCCCCTATTTTTAATTTTTCTCCATACTGTATTGCCAAGTAATAATAGTATTATATAAGGTATTAAATAAGAAATTAGGTAGCCTACATAGGCAATTATTTTATTTATTATTGATAAATTATTTATATTTATTAACGTTTTTAAAATATCTAATAGTGTTTGGGACGTTGTTAATCCTATAAAAAGAGATAAAATGATTATACAGATGATTAGTATTTTTTTTGGTAGTTTTCTATTATTTATTTTAATTAATAAAAATAAGAAAGATAATAGGATAATTATTATTTTACCTATTAAAGTAAAAGTACTGTTTGTTATTGCTATTATACTAGTAAGTCCTAAAATTAGAAATGTTATTGGTATAATTTTTATTTTTACTTTATTATCATCAATTAGGGTTATACTAGCTAGTAAAGTAAAAATAAAATATATCATTGGTATAGATAGACTAGAGAGTAATCCTAGAATAGGAATTGTTGTGATAAGATCTAGGTTTTTAAAATTTATTGTTCCTATTAATGGTAGCGTTACTGTTGTATTTTCATTTATTTTTTCTTCTTCTTTAGAAAAATTTTCATCTGGTATTTCTTCTATTTGCTCATAAGTACCATTTTTTATTTCTTCTACTATATCTTGATGTTTATTTTCACTATAATAAATTATTGCTCTTCTTATTTTTTGTTCTATAGAAGTAGAAAATCCTTTAATTATGGTTTGTCCAATGATTGTTACAGGGACACCAGTCATTGTATTATTAGTTTTGTCTCCTATTTGTTTTAATAATTGATTGTTTTCATCATGATACCAAACTTCATATTTTATAATTGTTAAATTATCAAATTCATCTTGTATGGTATTTAAATATTGTTGTTCCGCTGCACAATGTGGGCATCCATCTCCCCAAAATAGATATAAATTTACCTTTTCCTTAGCTGAAGCTTGGGGCATTATACAGATAGATATTGCTATTAATATTAATAAAAATCTAATCTTTTTTAACATAAAGACTACTCAACTCATTTCTTATATTGATAAATTCCTTTATAAATGTATCTAATTCTTCTTTCGTTGTTAAATAGGAAATACTAATTCTTAAACTGTGTTTTGCTTTTTCTATATCCTTTGTGATTGCATATACGGCATCTGATTTGTCATTTGTAGAACAAGCCGTTTTTGTTGATATATATATTTCTTTTTCTTCAAGAGCATGTAACATAGTCTCCGATTTAATATTTTCAATACTTATATTTAAAATATTAGGAATTGCATCTTTTGGACTATTAATCGCTATATTGTTTTTTTCTAGTTCTTCTCTTAAATATTTATTTAGCTTTTTTACTTTTTCTTGTTTTTTCTCTAAATTGTCATAAGCTAATCGTAAGGCTTTTGCCATTGAGACGATTAATGCTGGTGCTGGGGTTCCACTACGTGTAGGCGTTGTAGATTTACCTCCATGAATTAAAGGTTCTATTACTACGTTTTCCTTCTTAATTAAAGCTCCTATTCCTTTCATACCATAAAACTTTTGAGCAGAAAAACTAGCTAAATCGACATCTGTTAAATCTATTTTTTCTTTTCCTACGCTTTGAGTAATGTCAGTATGAAAAAAAGTTTTAGGATGTTTTTTTACAATTTTTGCAATCTCGGAAATTGGTTGTCTAATTCCTAATTCACTACTGATACTAGCAACACTTACTAAAATAGTATCTTCTCTTATTTTTTTCTCTAAATCTTTAATATCTACTTTTCCATCTTTTGTTAAATTTACATATTCTACTTCAAAGCCTTGTTTTTTTAAATAATTTAATGGCTCTATAATTGAAGAATGCTCTAAAGGAGTAGTAATGATATGCTTTCCTCTATTTTGATATTTTAAACAAATGCCTTTGATAGCTGTATTATTAGATTCACTAGCTCCACTAGTATAAATAATTTCACTTGGTTTTACCTTTAAAATAGTTGCTATTTGTCTTGTAGCAGCATCAATTAAATTTTTAGCTTCTACTCCTAATTTATGTAAAGAATTGGGATTCCCTATTATTTTTTTTGTTGTTTCTACATAGCTATTTAATACTTCTTCATTGACTGGTGTTGTTGCACTATAATCTAAATATATCATGGTATGCCTTCTTTCTTTTCCTATTTTATCATGTTTTATTCTTTTCCAAAAGAAAAAAATGCTACTCTGGCATTTCTTCTTTACTATCTCCACTAATGTTATATAATTCATAATTTAATTTTGCCATAGCTAATTCTATTGTCATTAGTTTTTCACTTTTATCTAATTTTTCATTCATCATTAATTCATTTACAATTTGTTCTGCTCCACTTAATATGGCATCTTTATTTTCTAGTATATTGATTTTATCTAGCATATAATTCATGACCCTAACCTCCTATGTATCATTTATTATCGGGGGTACATCAACTTATTTTATTTGTTTGTATTTTGATAATAATCTCTTTCTGCTATACTCATACTTACTTGATCTAATTCTTCTTGTTCTTGGTCATCTAATTCAGGTATTATAGCTTCTATTCTTTGTAATATTTGTTTTTCTGTAGCACAATTTTCATAGTCAATATGATATCTTTTTAATATTTCAATTTCAGATGTTGTTAAAAATAAATGATTCTTTGTCTGGTGAAAACGATTTTTTTCAAAATCAATAGAATTTAGTAATTCTTCTATATTATACTCTTTCATTATTTACAACTATATCCATTATTTTTCATATGAGTCATAAATTCACCCTCGGTATAAGAATCGTTTACTTTTAATGTTACGACATCTTTTGCTTTCGTATTTGCATTTATTTTTATTTGTAAATCATTATCGTTTGTAAATTCAATATTATTTAAAATAATGGTTTCATCTTTATCCACCACTACATTCGCAATAATTCGATCAGAATCTTGGGTGATTTTTACTGCTTTTTTAGGTAGATAGGCATAAGAATTTTTAATAATATAGCGCATTGACTCTAAATAATTATCATTTTCATTTAAATATTGTTCTGGAAAGATAATAGTCTTTGTTAAATCCATTTTTTCAATACTATTACTATCTAGGGTTACTTGAATATTTTCATTGATTTGAATTCCTAAATCCGTAGTCTTATTTTTGGTGCAAACGACATAAGGTTGTTTAATTGTTGCGAATAAATAAATGATAATTATAATTAAAATAATGGTTAATATAATTGGAAATACTTTTCCTTTTTTTAGAGTCATTGTTATCACCTCTTATAAGAGTATCTTAACCTATATCTATTTTTTCGTCAAGACTTCTACTTTCTTCCTTTTTAGCTATTTTTTTTTTTTTTTTTTCTGAGGTTTTTTTTTTATCTTGATTATTTTCTTCACTTTCTCTATGAAAGGGAATTGAAAATTCATTTAAGCAATTTAGAGTATGATTATTAATATGTAGTTGTTTAATATTCATTTCTTTAATATAGCCACTATGAAAAGTTAATTTTAGTCTTAAGGCCCCAGCGATAGAGTTTGAAGAAAAGATAATATTACTTAATGTAGGAACATATACTAGGCATCCTCCACTATCAGAAAGTTCTATTTTCATTCGATGTTGATGACCTTTAAAAATAATATCTCGTCCTAAACAAGATTTATCTTTTCTAGATTCTGAATGAATGGGATGTTTTAATATAATTTTATCTTTTTGTATATTGATAATTCCTGTTTCATAGCCAAGGGGAATGATATCATGTCGATAATTTTTTAATAATAGTCTTAAATCAATGCCTTCTTTTTTGAAAGAATCAATATCATGATTTCCTAAAACTACATAATTTAATATTTTTCTATCAAATGGATATACTCTAAGAGCATATTCCATTTGTTCCATGTAGTCTTGATGAATATGAGTACCACTTCCACATAAACCATCAATTAAATCTCCTGCATTTAAAATTGTATGAATATTATTTTTTTTACAAAACTCGTAAATTGTTACTAGCCAGTCTATTTTTTCATTTACACTGCCAATGTGAGTATCCGAAATAACCATGGCATCTAGTGATTGTTCATCTGGTTTCATTATAAGTTCTGTCGCTTTCGTATCTGGATTAATTTCTCTTATTTTTTTATAGATTATGTCACCAGTAGAATAATATTGTCTATTATAATCTAGTCCTATATTTTTTAATTGTAATAATCTATTAAATAATTGTTTATTGCTGATTTCTAGGGTTGTTGCTATCTCATTTGCGGTTTTTCCGTCGTTAATCAATTTGATTAGTTGTAATGTTGATGCTTTCATTTTTGTCTCCTACCAATTCAATTTTATTATATCTCTTGGGGATATTATGTCAAGAAAAAAAATTACAATAATCATCTTATTGTAATCTAATTTATCTCTATTATTTAATTTCAATGACTTTTTTAGATGTTGTTTCTTCTTTTTTAGGAACTGTAATTTTTAAAATTCCATTTTCAAATGAAGCATCAATCTTATTTTCGTCTAAGTCACCTAGATAAAAACTTCTTTCATATTTACCATAAGTTCTTTCACGGCGAATATAATTTTTCTCCTTATCATCTTCATTATTTTCTGTTTTCTTTTCAGCAGTAATTGTTAAATATCCATCTTTAGTTTCAACAGAGATTTCATCTTTATTAAAACCAGGGATGTCCATTTCGATATGATAATCGCCACCTTTTTCATAGATATCACATTTCATGTTTTGTTCCTTTCTTGAAGAAATAAAATCATCAAAAATATCATCTAAATAAAATTTTCTTGGCATCAAATCCATAATTTATCATCTTCCTTTCAATTACAATTATGTTATACCACTTATTTTAGCACTTGTCAATAGTGAGTGCTAAAATATTTTATTTTTTTGTTACAGTTCAGATAGAAAAGACTAAATAAAAGTCAAATCTATCTTTTTTATTACTATTTTACTAGAAGAT
>CALVSS010000080.1 GCA_944359095.1 uncultured Bacilli bacterium
GTGGATCGATTGCTTATCAAACGAAGAGTCTACTTGTCTTAAAACAAGAATTAAAACGTCTATTAGAACAAGAAACATTAATGAAACAGGAACTAGAAGAAATAAAAAAAGAGTTAGATGATTTAGAGCAAGAAATAAGAAAAGTGGAAGAAGAAGAATTTTCTAGTTCTAAAAACAAAGTAACAATTAAAGAAAAATATAATACGAAAGTAGAAGAAATAAAAGTAAAAAGAAAAGAAATTGAAGATTTAGAAAAGTCATGGCAAGCAATTAATGCTATTTCTAATCATTCTTTAAGTGAAAAAGAACAAGAATTAATAGAAAAATATCATACTTTAAGTGCTGAAAAAGAAACTCTTCAATTAACTTTAGAAAAATTAAGAAAAGATATTGATGATATTAAAAGGGAAACAGAAGAGCGAGTAGCCAAAGATAAATTAAAAAATTCTACACTAAGAAATTTAGAGAAAACACTTCATGAAAAAGAAGTATCTCTAAATCGTATTGAATTAAAAATGGATAATATGTTAAATACATTAAGTACAGAATATGAATTAACTTTTGAAAAAGCAAAAGCAAATTATCACTTAGATATTGAACCTGACGAAGCTAGAAGAAAAGTAAATATTTTTAGAGCTAATATCAAACGAATTGGTATGGTTAATCTAGCAGCAATTGATGAATATGAAAGAGTAAATACAAGATATGTATTTTTAACAAATCAAAGAGAAGATTTATTAAAAGCAGAAGACACATTACTAGAAATAATGAATGAGATGGATGATGTCATGAAAGAAGAGTTTAAAACGACTTTTGATCAAATTTCTCATGAATTTAGACAAGTCTTTAAAGAATTATTTGGTGGTGGAAATGCTGATTTAAAATTAACAGATCCTAATAATTTATTAACAACGGGAGTAGAAATAGTAGCATCTCCTCCTGGTAAAAAATTAACAACAATTTCTCTACTTTCTGGTGGAGAAAAAACGTTAACCGCAATTTCTTTATTATTTGCGATATTAAATGTAAAGACAGTACCATTCTGTATTTTTGATGAAGTAGAAGCAGCTCTAGATGAAGCTAATGTAGCAGAGTTTGGTAAATACCTAGATCATTATAAAAGTAAAACTCAATTTTTAATTATTACCCATAAGAAAAAGACAATGGAATATGCCAATACTTTATATGGTATTACAATGCAAGAATCTGGTGTATCAAAGTTAGTAAGTGTTAAATTAAATCAAGCAATAGAGACGTTATAATAGGGAAGGATAACTTCCCTTTATTTATAAAAACAAATCTTGACAGTAAATATAAAGTGCCATACAATAAAGGCCTAGGAAAGAGGATTATATGACTCGTGTATTGCAAACAAAAGTATTACCTATAGAATGTAATGGAAAAACAAGAAGAAAAGCTAAAAAGTTAAAAAGACAATTAAATCAGTATCCTGACTTTTTTAAAGCTTTTTTAAAAGAAAAAGATATGATTAGTTGTGTAGATAAAAATGCCTCTGTATATATACCAAGTGGAGAATCTATTTTAGAACATTTAGAAGATATTAATTTTAGAAATGCAGAAAATATTTTATTAAATCGTTTTTCCAACGAAGAAAGTAAAAGTATGATTTTATTATATCTTTTAAATGAAAAATATGATGGCTGCTACGAACATAATAATAATGCTAAAGAAGTAATGGAAAATGCCACAGCCTTTCTTTATTATTGTGATAATAAAGATTATGTTGGCCTTCATGATTATATTTTAAATCCCACAAAAGAAAAAATGCAAAAGGCTTTTACTTGGTTAGAAGATACGAGTGGCTTTGCCCTTTTAAATCGGTTGTTAGATAATCAATTATCGTTATTAGAAAATAATTTTTTTGATGACGATGACATTTATGAAGAATTACAAAAAATGTATGATACTATAGAAGAAGAAACTTGCGATATGGAAGATGCCATTGCTTTTGAAAGTAAGGGAGAAAGTATCAATTTTAAAGAAATAACTTACCCTATGTCAAAAGAAGAATCCATCTCTTTAGCAAAAGAATTCTTTGCCTGTGTAGATCCTTCTTTATCCTGGCTAAAGACTTTTTATGATGCAGATAAAGTAGGTGCCTTAATTGATGATAATACGCCAGAACAAGCAAAAAAGAGTAAATGGTGCTGTTTTAAAGGAATTAATAATCAATGGTATATTAATGCCCCATGGACACATACACTAGAAGATCCTATTTCTTTAGTTCATGAATTTGTCCATTATATTGTATTTACTAATCAAAAAGATGAAAATCCAAATTTTAAATTATGTGAATTTCCTAGTATATTTTTTGAAACTTTAATGTGTAAATTTTTATTAAATAAAGGTTATCCTAAAGAAGAAGTTACAAAATATATATGGAATAGAAATATTGGAACAATTCAAAATTGTAGAGATATAGAAGATATTATTGTCTATTTACTAAAAAAAGTAGAAGGACAAGAACTAACATTAAAAAAAGAAGAAGAAGAGTTAAATAAATTTTTCCCTGATGAACAAGAAAAAAACACTGATTATATAAAAGATTGTTGCAATAATAGTCTTCACAGTCTAATTGATTCCTCGTCTGTTATTTTATATGAATATCCTTATATTTTAGGAAAAAAATATAGCGATTTAGCAATCCTCACTTTACCAGATAATGAAAAAATCGTAAATGATATGGTATCTATTACAAAAGAATTAAATACAATGACAGAAAAAGAAGCTTTACAAAAATTAAATTTAATTTTAGAAGACGAAAAAATAAAAGTAAAATAAAAAGAGCTAAATAGCTCTATATTCATCCTTTCCTTTGAAAGGATTTTTTTTGTTAATATGATCGAAAAATAAAATTCCATTAAGATGGTCAAGTTCATGTTGAAAACAAATAGCTAATTCTTCACGAGCTCTAATATGAACTTTTCTACCTTCCATATCATAAGCTTCCATGGTAACTCTTGCATATCTTGGAACAATTCCCTCAACAGGACGA
Source organism: uncultured Bacilli bacterium (assembly GCA_944359095.1). Classification (GTDB taxonomy): domain Bacteria; phylum Bacillota_I; class Bacilli_A; order RF39; family UBA660; genus Faecimonas. Next base: position 3,017 of record CALVSS010000080.1, read on the forward strand.
TTAACAGATAAACAACCTTCACCCATTTCAACATATATTTTTTCAACCGAATTACTAATAATTTTAGGATTAATTAAAACATAAGTTTCAAATTCACCCTCGTCAATTTCATTAACAACAACAAAATATCTTTTAGGTACTCCTAATTGAATAGCAGACATTCCCATACCAGGACGTAAGTCATATTTTTCTGCAATTTCTTCTATTTGAGAATCATGTAAATATTTTATCATTGTATTAATTAAATCTTTATCTTTTTTTGTTAATGGAAATTCTACTTCTTTACTAACCATTCTTAAACGTTTATCTTTTTCATCTAAGATATCTTTCGTTTTAAGCATGTTACCACCTCTTTATGCAAGTATATTTTACCAAAAAAACTGACAAAATAAAAGAAAAAACGTATAAAATTTATACGCTTTTATCATTCCTAAGCTGTAAAACGGGATCCAATCACAATGACTAACAAAATAAATAACACTAATACAATAGCGTAATTAGAGTTATTGTTGCCATAGTAATAAGGATAATATGGCATTTGATTATATTGTCCACCACAGTAAGTAGACCCATTACCATAATAATACATACAATAGCCTCCTTTACTAATCTACTATAAAATATGTAAATTGACAGATTTTGTTAATAAAAAGAATACTAGGAATATTTCTTTTCCCAAAGAAGATGAAATTATGGTATATTATATTATAGAATGGGAAGTGATAGAAACGAAAAAGATTATCAAATATGTAGATAAACCACTATTAGTTGTTTCTATTTTACTTTTTATCGTTGGATTAATCATGGTCTTTTCAGCATCTAATGTAACAGCTTATATGTCCCATGCAGTAAGTCCATATAATTACTTTTTAAAACAAGCTTTCTTTTTATTTGCAGGGTTATTAATGTCCCTGGTAATGATAAAATTTACGACAAAGGCTTATGGTGTTTTTTCCTGGGGATTTATTATCATTATAATTATCAGTTTATTAGGATTATTAGTAATTGGTCAAACAAAGAATCAGGCAATTTCTTGGTATGATTTAGGACCAATTAGTATTCAACCCAGTGAGTTTGCTAAAGTAATTACTATTGTATGGTTAGCAAGATATTATGAAAAAAATAAAACAATGACAAGTTATACTAAAAGTTTATTTCCTTTAGGAATCTGTGCCATCATAACATTATTAATTTTTGTCCAACCGGATTTAGGAACAGCAATTATTTACACAGTAATTGTTGCTACGATGTTTTTAGCAGCACCCATATTAAAGGAAATAAAATTAAAAACATTTATTGGTGTTTTAGGTCTTATAGTTTTTGCAGGGGTTGTCTTTTTAGGAGCAGGAAAATCTCTTTTACAAGCAAGACAATTAGAACGTTTTGATTTTAGAAATCCTTGCGATAAATTATTAACAACAGGAAACCAAGTCTGTAATTGTTATATTGCTATTAATAATGGGGGATTAACGGGAGTAGGATTAGGAAATTCAACCCAAAAATATTTATATTTACCAGAACCATATACAGACTTTATTTTTGCTATTATTGTAGAAGAACTAGGTGTTATTTTTGGAGTAGGAATCATATTATTATATATATTCTTACTTTATAGGATATTAAAAATAGGAAGAGAAAGTCCAACAAATCGTGGAGCCCTTCTTTGTTATGGAGTAGCAATCTATATCTTTTTACATATTACGATTAACTTAATGGGAATCTTTGGTCTAATGCCTATGACTGGTGTACCTTTACCATTTATGAGTTATGGAGGAAGTTTTACAGTTTGCTTAATCGCCGCATTAACCATAGTCCAAAGAGTAAGTGTAGAAAATGGTTTATTAAAAGAAAAGAAAGAGCCTACTAAGGTAATCGCATAAAAATTTGACGTAAAGATAATCAAATACAAGGAATGACATTAAATATAAGATTTTCAATATT
>CALVSS010000081.1 GCA_944359095.1 uncultured Bacilli bacterium
TAGTAAAATAAATTTAGTTCAAGGTTTTAATTCCTATGTGTGCCTTGAACGTAGTGAAAGGGATGATACTTTTTATGGAAGATTTTGTATATTATGGTGAATTATATGATTTATATGAAGGGCTTCTTACGGATAAGCAAAAAAAGTATTTTCAAGATTATTATTTTCAAAACTTAAGCTTAGGTGAGATGGCTATTAATTATAGTATTAGTAGAAATGCTATTTTTAAACAGATTCATATTACTGTAAAAAAATTAGAAGAGTATGAAGCTATCTTGCATTTATATGAAAAAAAGGTAAAATTAGGGCATGCTTTACAAATAAATAATCTAGATGAAATTAAGAAACTGATTGAAGAAGTTTTATGAGATGGTTTTACTGTCTCTTTTTTATTTATCATTATTTTAGACTTGTCAATGAAATGGAAAACAGTTATAATGATTTTATAATAGGAAAGTTAGAATAGAGGGGAATTGTATGTTTGATAAAATTGTTTATATTAGTGATCATTCAGCTAATATTCGCTTAAAAGATCCTGAACATCTTGCTGTTAATTTGATGAATTTACATCTTATATTTGAGGATAAAGATAAAAAAGTATTAGGTGAAGTTGATGATTTAGATAAAGACATTGTTCGAGCTAGATTTTTAGGGGAAATTGTTAATGGTAAATTAATTGGTGGTACGATTAGAAAACCTTCTTTAGATGCTTCTATTCGTGTTATTGATCAGTCTGAAATTCCTATGATTGTAGGGGAAGATAAAGCTGGTTATATGAAGTTTGGTGTTAGTCCCTTTTATAATGATTTTCCAGTTTATTTAGATGTTAATAATTTCTTTAGTAATCATTTTGCTATCTTTGGTAACAGTGGTAGTGGTAAATCTTGTGGGGTTTCTCGTCTTTTTCAAAATATGTTTCATGACGGTAGATTATTCCCATATAAAGCAAATATTTTATTATTTGATTCTTCAGGTGAATATTACAATGCTTTTAGTAATTTAAATTCTATTAATCCTAATTATCATTATCGTTTTATTACTACAAATGAAACTGATGGTATTGGAGAAAAATTACGTTTACCTATTTGGTTACTTAATGCTAGTGATTTGGCTTTATTATTACAAGCCACTAATCATTCACAGTTGCCTATTATTGAAAGAATGTTAAAACTTGCTTTAATTTTTTCTCAGACTGATATGGATGCTAATGATTATAAAAATCATTTAATTGCTAAAGCTATTATGACAATTCTTTATACTAATGAAACATCTCCTAATAAGAGAAATGAAATATTTTCTATATTAGCTAGTTGTTCTACGCCTCAATTTAATCTTGAAGCTCCAGTACAAGGAATTGGTTATACTAGAAAATTTCGTGAGTGTTTTTTAATTGATTCTAAGGGTCAATTTTCAGAGAGTGTTTTACTTACTGAGTATGTTTCTTCTTTTATTAAGAATGAGTATGACAGTTATGAACCTAAGGGTGGAGTATATTATACATTGGATACTTTGGAAAAAGCTCTTAACTTTACACTAATTAGTGAAGGTTGGCTTAGAAATGAAAATACTTATGGTGATGCTGTTACTATTAAGGTTCGTTTACATTCCTTAATTGTTGGTGAAAATGCTAAATATTTTGATGTTCCTAATTATATTACTTTGGAAGGATTTTTATCTTCTTTACTTATTAATAATGGTCGTAAATATCAATTGGTTAATATTAACTTAGATGATGTTGATGATGATTTTGCGAAGGTTATTACTAAAATTTATTCTAGACTTGTTTTTGAGTTTGCTAAAGGATTAAAAGATAGAGCTAGTATTCCTTTCCATATTGTAGTTGAAGAGGCTCATCGTTATATTCAAAATGATACAGATCGTTTCTTAATTGGTTATAATATTTTTGAACGTATCGCTAAAGAGGGTCGTAAATATGGCGTTATTCTTGGACTTATTTCTCAAAGGCCTGTAGAACTTTCTGATACTGTTATTTCACAGTGCTCTAATTTCTTAATTTTTAAGATGAATCACCCTACAGATGTTGATTATATACGTAAAATGGTTCCTAATATTAGTGATGAAATTGTGGAAAAGCAAAAGACTTTACAAGCTGGTACTTGTTTAGGATTTGGTATGGCGTTTAAGATACCTTTAATTTGTAAGTTAGAAATGCCTAATCCTGCTCCTTTAAGTGGTAACTGTAATGTTGTTCAAGTTTGGAATGGGGCTAGTAATAATGGAAGTCATAATACTATCAATTCTTCTTTTACTAATACGGTTTCAATAAATCGTAGTCAATCCGTAGGAATGCCAGAATTATCTTTTGATTCTAATCCAATTTCTCAAGGTACGCCTAGTGTAAATTCTCAGATTGGTGGCGTTAGTTTACTTTCTGACGATTCTTCTAATCCAGTAGAAATAGAATCTCCTATTGTTCCTAGTGGTTTAAATACAAATCCTTCTTTATCTAAACCATTAGTTGAATTTAGTGATTCTACTGGGTCTGATTTGGGAATACCTGGATTTAATTCTATGCCTTCTAATAATGATACAAATCCTTCTTTATTAGAAAGTACTAATTCTTCTAATGATAGTTTTGATTCTGTAATTACTCCGAGTGGAACACCTTTAGTAACATTAACTCCAGATGAATAATTGGAAAACAGGGTAACCTGTTTTTTTGTTTACTTGTTTTCTATTTTTTTGTATAATATGTTTTAGGTGATAATATGTTTGAAAGTTTAGGAGATCGTTTACAAAATGCGATTCATAAAATTAAAGGTTATGGAAAAATAACAGAAGATAATATTTCTGATATGATGCGAGAAATTCGACTTGCTTTATTAGAAGCTGATGTTAATTATAAAGTTGTTAAAGAATTTACTAATACAGTTAAAGAAAAAGCTTTGGGTGAAGAAGTTGCTAGTAGTATTAATCCGGGAGATTTATTTGTTAAAATTGTTAAAGATGAACTTACTGAATTATTAGGTGGAGAACAAGAAGATATTTGTTTAAATGGGAATCCTACTGTTTTAATGTTAGTTGGTTTACAAGGGTCTGGAAAAACAACTACTATTGGTAAGTTAGCTAATTTCTTAAGAAAAAAGCATGCTAAAAAGCCACTACTTGTTGCTTGTGATGTTTATCGTCCTGCGGCTATTGATCAGCTAAAGCAAATTGGTAAACAATTAAATATTGAAGTATATGATGAAGGTAAGGAAAACCCTGTTGATATTTCTAAAAGAGCTATTAAATATGCCAAAGAAAAAAACTATGATTATGTATTAATTGATACAGCTGGTCGTCTACATATTGATGAAAATTTAATGGATGAACTTGAAAATATTCGAAAAGAAGTTCATCCTGATGAAATTTTATTAGTTATTGATTCTATGATGGGACAAGATGCTATTAATGTTATTACTGGATTTAATGATAAGTTGCCACTTACAGGTGTTATTTTAACTAAATTAGATGGTGATACTAGGGGTGGTGTTGCTTTATCTGTTCGTCATTTAACTCATGTTCCTATTAAGTTTATCGGTGTTTCTGAAAAGTTGGATGGATTGGATTCTTTTGACCCTGAACGTATGGCTGGTCGTATTCTTGGTATGGGAGATATTGTTTCTTTAGTGGAAAAAGCAACAGATGCTATTGATGAAAAAGAAGCAGAAAAGACAGCTAAAAGAATGCAACAGGGTAAGTTTGATTTAGAAGATTTTTTATCTACTATGAAACAAATGAAAAAATTAGGGCCATTAGAGAATCTTTTAAAATTAATTCCAGGTGCTAAAAAAATGGGACTTAATAATGTAAAAATAGATCCAAAACAACTTGCTCATATTGAAGCCATCGTTTTATCTATGACTCCAAAGGAAAGACGACATCCTGAAATTATTAAGGCTAGTCGTAAGACTAGAATTGCTGCTGGTAGTGGGACATCTGTACAAGAAGTTAATAAGTTGTTGCAACAATTTGATCAAATGAAAAAGATGATGAAACAGTTTACTAGTGGAAATATGAAATTACCTTTTTAAGTACTAATTTTAGTGCTTTTCTTTTTTATTTAGGCGTTTGTCGTTGGCTAATTATCCTTTTTACATATGATAAAATATAGGAGGTAGTTAGAATGTTTGACCAAAACAAATTTGATTTTGATTCTACTGTTACTGGTAATAATAATATGGTAGATAATAATATGAATGTTGATATTAATATGAATAATGAAAATGTTGGTATGGGAATGAATCCTACTATGGGTTGCCCTATCCAAGAAGGTGTACAACAAAAATGTATTCATAAAACAATTGTTCATGAAGTTCCCCATGTTTGCCCTATTCATACTAGAATTATAAATCATCATATTTTTAGACATACATATCGTCCACAATATACTTGTTCTGAAGAAAATGTTGTTAGTAATGTTCAATGCGGTTCTTGTTGTCAATTTAGATAAATCCTATAAACGAGTTTTTACTCGTTTTTTTGACAATTTTGTGTCTAATTTTGTCAGGTTTCTGTGTCTAATTTTGTCAGGTTTCTTGATTATTTTTATATTGTGATTTATTCTAATATTGGGAGTGTGATACGTATGATTTATCCTTCAATTGATAAACTTTTAAATATTGTAGACTCAAAATATGAGTTAGTTCATATTGCAGCACGTCGAAGTAAAGAAATTTCTAGGACTGGATATTTACAAATGCCTGTTAGTGCATATAAAAGTACTAAAAATATTGGAAGAGCCCTAGAGGAAATCACAGAGGGACTTATTCATATTAAGAAGGGAGAGAAGTAATACTTTTCTTCTTTTTTCATGTTATAATGTCTAGAAAGTTATGAGATTTTTAATGCAAATTAAAAATCTTATAACGTTATTGTACCAAATTTCTGACGA
>CALVSS010000082.1 GCA_944359095.1 uncultured Bacilli bacterium
AAGAAAGTCAATTTGATTTTAGACCTAAGGGATATACTATGTATTTATATCCAGCTTCTCGTAAAGGGTATTCTGGTACAGCTATTTTTAGTAGAATTAAACCTATATCTGTTCGTTATGGTATTGGGGAGTCTGAATATGATGAAGAAGGTCGTAATATAACGTTAGAGTTTAAAAACTTTTATTTAGTTAACTGTTATGTTCCTAATGTTAAAAGAGATTTATCTAGAATGGATTCTCGTATGCGTTATGAAGAATTATTTTTAAAGTATATTAAGAAATTAGAAGAAACTAAACCAGTCGTTTTTTGTGGAGATATGAATGTTGCTCATGAAGAAATTGATATTAAGAATGCTAAAACTAATATTGGTAATGCAGGATTTACTTATGAAGAGCGTGGTAAGTTTAGTCATTTATTAGAGTCTGGTTTTGTTGATACTTTTCGTTATCTTTATCCTGATACCACTGATGCTTATACTTGGTGGAGTTATAGAAAAGGAGTAAGAGAAAAAAATATAGGGTGGAGAATTGATTACTTTGTTGTTTCTAAGTCTTTTATATCTAATGTAGAAGATAGTCTTATTTATAAAGATATTTTAGGTAGTGATCATTGTCCGATAGGACTTATTATTAAAGAATAAATTATTGTTGAGGTGATATTATGAGAAGAGATAAAAATAATTATTATTTGGATATTGCAGAAAAGGTTGCTGAACGTGGTACTTGTATAAGACGTAATTTTGGAGCTATTATTGTTAATAATGATGAAATCATTTCTACTGGTTATGTTGGTGCTCCTAGGGGTAGAAAGAATTGTTGTGATTTAAAGTATTGTATGCGTGAAAAGTTAAATATTCCAAGAGGAGAACGTTATGAATTATGTAGAAGTGTTCATGCTGAACAAAATGCCATTATTAGTGCAGAAAGAAAAGATATGATTGGTGCTACACTTTATTTGGTTGGAATTAATTATGAAGATGGAAGTTATGTTTCTAATGCTAGACCTTGTGCGTTATGTAAACGAATGATTATTAATGCGGGAATTAAAGAAGTCGTTGTTCGAGATACTAAAGATCAATATACTATAATTGATGTTTCAGAATTTATTGAAAATGATGAAAGTTTAGAAGGTATATTAGGTTATTAATTTTATGGAGATTAAGTTTAATAAATTAATTCCAGAACTTAGTGTTTCTGACATTTTAAAAAGTAAGGAATTTTATTTATCATTAGGGTTTTCTATTCTTTATGAAAGAAAAGAAGATAAATTTTGCTTTTTAGAATTAGATGGTAATCAATTAATGATTGAAGAAGTAAATGAACATTGGAATACAGGAGTATTAGAATATCCTTATGGTAGGGGTATTAATTTAAGTATGGAAGTGAAAGATATTGATTCTATTTATCGTTTAGCAGTAGAAAATCAGTATCCTATTTTTCGTGATATTCAGATTGATCAATATCGGGTAGGAGATAAGTTATATTGTGATAAGCAATTTCTTATTCAAGATTTGGATGGTTATTTATTAAGATTTGTTCAATAAAAAATTAGATGATTATTTTTCATCTAATTTTTCTTTTATTTTTCTATATTCATGAGTTAATATATCTACAATTCCTTTTTTACAGTTGGCAGGTGATGTACTAGGTAGAGGGATATCTTCTATTTTTGTATCTTTATAAATATATTTTTTATATAGATTGTGAGCTTTTGTTCCTGTTGTAAAAATTGTTTTAATTTGTGATGATTTTAGAATTGGTTTTAAATTATTAGGAATTACATTTTTTATAGTAGCATCACTAGATGATACTATATCACATTCTTTTATAACATCAAATAAAGCAATATGTTTTTTATGTAAAAATTCTTTTTTTCTTCTATTGTTGTACCTATTTTTTCATTAAATACATTTTCTAGGGTTGTCCAAAATCTATTTTTAGGATGACCATAGTAAAAACCTATTTCTCTTGACTTTACAGAGGGTAGGCTTCCTAATATTAAGACTTTTGAATCTTTATCATAAATTGGTTTTAAAGTATGTTTTACTTTCATGTTATCACCTAATGTTACTATACTTTAAGTTTTTATTTTTAGCAAGAAAGTTTTTTTCCTACATATAATTAATTGGTGATTATATGAATAATGGAATTCAAGTTATATATCCAAGGACCAAGTATTTAACTGTAAATGAAGAAATATTTTCTTATATTGAAAAGAAAATTCATCAGTTTATGATTTTTGCGAAAGAAGCAATTCAAGAAAATTTAGTTTATACATTAGATATTGCTCATGATGAATATCATTATCAAGATTATGTATCCTATGTTTTTTATGTTTCTAGTTATACAGGAGGTAATAATTCCGAACATAGTATATATTCTATTGTCTATGATACAGTAAAAAATAAAATTATTCATTTATCAGACCTGGTTCAAGAAAAAGAACAGATACTTTCTATTTTTTCTTTAAAGAGTAGAGAAGTTTTTTCTAAAAATAGTAATGTAGTAGATACTAAACAAATGTTAGAAGGAACAACGGAAGAACTTTCTAATTTTTCTGTCTTTGCTTTTACACCTACGGGTATTTTATTATTTTTTCCAGAAAATCAAATAGCTCCAACTTATGCTTTTAAAGTTAATGTGGCTTATTCTGAATTGGGTAAATAAATTATTATGTCATTTTTTTATATTTGTGATAAAATAATTATCTAGCACTATATGTTATGCTTATTTACAGGAGGAATTATGAGTAAGTCAGAAGAATTAAAAAAAGTATTAGAGTTTTATGTGTTATCTAATCGTTTAAAAACAACAGTTTTAGATAAAGATATCAATTTTAGTATGGCAAATAATATTTATGGAAGTATGATTTTAGCTTTAGGAATGAATTCGGAATTTCAGGAGACTAAAGATTTAAGTAAAGTTTTAAGAATGTTATTTTTTAGTGGATTTCGTGAAGTTAATCCTAGTTATTCTTTTAAAAATTTAAGAAATGGTCAGCAATATCAGGAAGAGTTAGATGAACTTTTTTCACTTCGTACAGAGGAGGCAAAACTAACTTTTAAATATCGTTTGATGGATTCGGCTTTAACAAAGTTAATTGAGTCTAAAAAGGATGTTTTCTCTTATGAAGAATTAAAAAAAGAAGCAAAGGATATTTTTTCTTATTTTAATGATGATATTTCTAATTATGAAGAAGTATTTCACTTTTATTATTTAAATTATTCTTTAAAAGAAAAGAATAGAAGTGGTTGGGATGATAGTCATTGGAATGTTAAGACTGAACGTATTGAAAAAATATCTGATCATGTTATTGGGACTGTTGCTTTAGCGTTATCTTTGGGAATGAATTATTCTATGGATTTAGATAAAGTGCAACAGATGCTTACTCTTCATGAAATAGGAGAGACAATTATTGGAGATATTACACCATTTGATGGCGTTTATTCTCAAATAAAAATGGAAAATGAGCATAAAGCTATGTTGTCAGTATTAGGCAAGTTAAGTAAAAAGAAAGAATATATGGATTTATTATATGAGTTTGATGAGAAAAAAACAAAAGAAGGTAAATTTGCTTTTTACTGTGATAAATTAGAAGCTGATTTACAAGCTAAACTATATCAGGATTTAGGACTACAAAGAGATTTAATTGATCAAAAAAATAATTTAGTTTTTCATACTTTAAAAACACAAGAAATGGTTCATAATGGAGCAGATACTGCTTTTGATATTTGGTATCTTTATGATAGAAATATCTACGAAAATGATCAGGATTTTCCTTGTTTTTCTTCACTTTTAGAAATGGCAAAAGATAATAATTTGTTGCAACTTGATCATGTTGTTTCTAAAAAGAAGATATCTTTAACGGAAAATGAACATCAATCTTTAGTTGATTGTATTTCTTCTGTTGTTGGTAATTTTTATCGTGATAAAAATATAGAGTGTGTTTTTTTCACTCCTTTATTACAGTCAAATTATGATGATTATGGAAAGATTGATATTGTTGCTTTAATAGGTAAGACTGGAAAAGATAGTGATTATGATCAAGTAAAAGAAGATATTAACGTTAGTCTTTCTCATAATAATCCTACTAATATATCTATTTGTGTTAATTTTGATTTAGCAAGTCGATATTTTGAAGCTATTTTTAATCCTGCTAGTATTAAAAAAATTCAAAAGATTGCTCAATCTAAAATTTTGTTTGATAAGAGTGGAACTACTTCTGGTGTTAAAAAAGTTGTAAAAAGTTATCCACTTTCTGCATCTTTAGATTTAGTTGATTATAGTCCTTCTCTTGATGAGGATGTTTGTTTAAAAATAAAAAAGATGGATAGGTGAGTTTATGAAATTTAATATTAATAAAAAAATATTTTTTGATTCTAATACTCTTGAAGTAAGTTATCAAGGATTATCTGTTGATGATATTGATATTAAACAAAGAGAACAATTATTAACTCAGGCAGTTACACCTAAGAAAACACTTGCGAAAAATGTTAGAATTATTCGGACTTTATTTAGCGATTGTGATGAGTGTATGTTAATTCTTTGCCATAAGGATGGTAATAATATGGAACTTGTTAAGTATTATGATTCTCAATTGTTGTTATATTCCAAAGTAATTGGAGATAATTATTATACTATTCGATATGATGATTTAGGAGTTCACATGAATTATCAAAATAAAAACAACACTATTTTTAATCGTGATGGTGTTAATCATTCTATTGAGGAAATGTCTATGATGATGGAAAAGTTTTCTTCTTTAGGTAGAATAAAAAGTTCTAAAAATAAAGTATTAGTTAAATAAATATTGAAATGGGTGATAATCTGAAAAATAAAACTAAATTTATTTTAGAAAAATACCTAAAAAAGGGCAGACTTCCCCTTACCCCAAG
>CALVSS010000083.1 GCA_944359095.1 uncultured Bacilli bacterium
GATTAGTAAAATATACTATTTATCCTTGTAAAATAAGGGAAAGGGGTATTGGAAAGTATATAACCTTTCACAATACCATAAATAAATGGGAGTGATTTTTATGGATAAATATAATACTTTTAGAAAAGAATATCCTGTTTTTTATTATCATGGATTTGAAGTAAAAGATGAGGATAGTTATATTTTTGTTACTTATCATTATGAAATAGAAGGGTTAATGAATTTTTATCCTACTTTAAAAGTACCTAAGAAAGCAAATAGTCAATATGATAAAGAATTTCTTAATAAAATTATTTTTAGTGCTGGTTTAGCAGAAATTCCTAGTTATTGGAAACCTACTTGTTCTCCTAAAGTTATGATTACTTGTGGTAAATTAAATGATGATCAAATTAGTTGGGTAAAGAAATTAATGTATCATGGATTAGGAGAATTCTTTTATGTTAATCATATTCATCCTAATTATGATGATTTTGTAGAAATAGAAAGTAGTGGACCTAGTTATGAAGGCGTGGATACTAAAAATAATTATGATGGATATATGGTTGCTGTTGGGGGAGGAAAAGACTCAATTGTATCTTTAGAAATACTAAAAAATAAGAAAAATAAAAAAGTATTTATTATGAATAATAGACAAGTATGTTTTGATAGTAGTAGGGTTGCTGGTATTCCTTCTTCTGATATATTAAATGTTGAAAGATTATTTGATAAAAATATTATTGAATTAAATAATAGAGGATTTTTAAATGGACATACACCTATTTCTAGTTGTATTGCTCTTATTGGATATTTAACTGCATATTTAAATGATATGAAGTATGTTGTATTATCTAATGAAGCTAGTGCCAATGAAGCTAGTGTTCTTGGAACTAGTATTAATCATCAATACTCAAAAAGTATTGAGTTTGAAAATGATTTTAGATATTATACTAGTCATTATTTAAGTCCTAATATTTCTTATTTTAGTTTATTACGACCTCTTAATGAGTTACAAATTATGAGTATATTTACTAAGTATCCTAAATATTTTAAACATTTTATTAGTTGTAATAATGGGGGTAAAAGAAAAAATATCGGAAGAGTAGATGGATGGTGTCTACATTGCCCTAAGTGTTTATTTGTTTATATTTTAATGAGTAATTTTGTAGATCAAGAAGAAATGGCTTCTATCTTTGGTGAAAATCTTTTAGATAAAGAAGAAATGTTAACTTACTTTTTAGAACTTTTAGGTAAAAAAGAGACAAAACCTTTTGAATGTGTAGGTACAGTTGAAGAAGTAAGTTATGTTGTTCATAATTTGTGTTTAAGAGAAGGAAAGAAGCCATATTTAATACAATATTATATGGATCATTATAAAGTAGAAGAAAATAAGCATGAATTATTAGATGATTTTAATGAAGAGAATAATGTACCAAGTGATTTAATTCCAGTTATTAAGGAGGAACTTCATCGTGATAGAGAAAATAATTAAAGAAATAGAAAGTAAAAATAAAATTTTAATTTTAGGTTTTGGTAGAGAGGGTAAGTCTACTTATCAATTTATAAGAAAATATTTAAAAGATAAATTTATTACGATTGCTGATGGTAATTCAGAGCTATTAGAAAAAAATACATTTTTAAAAGAAGATAAGAATTTGGATTTTGTCTTAGGTGATGGTTATTTATCTAATCTTAATCAATATGATATGATTATTAAATCTCCAGGAGTTAATTTTAAATATGTAGATTATGATAGCTTTCAAGATAAAATTACGTCACAGATTGATTTATTTTTACGTTTTTGTGATTGCAAAACAATTGGAGTTACTGGTACTAAGGGTAAGAGTACTACTTCTTCTTTAATTAATTATGTATTAAAAAATATGAATCAGAAGTGTGTTTTTGCAGGTAATATTGGTATTCCTGTTTTAGATGAAATTGATCATATTGATAAAGATACTATTGTTGTTTTAGAGTTAAGTTGTCATCAGTTAAAATTTGTTCAAGCTTCTCCTAATATTAGTGTACTTTTAAATCTTTATGAAGAGCATTTAGATCTTTATAAAGATTATGAAGATTATATGCAAGCGAAATTAAATATCTTTAAATATCAAAAGAGTGATGATTATGATATTTGGGGATTAGATAGTAAGGATTCTTTTTCTAAGTTTACAGAGACTTCTCATAGTTTTGAGTTTTCTTGTTCTTATGATAAGGTAAAAAGAGGAATTGTTATTGATCAAGATGCTTTATATTTTGTAGAGGATGGAGAAAAGAAAAAGATATATGATAAATCTAGAAAAAGAAATCTTTTAGGGGAACACAATTTATATAATGTTGCTGCTTGTTTCATTGTTTGCCATATTTTAGGTTTAGATTTAGAAAAGGTTTCTTGTTATGTAGATCAATTTATGCCTTTAGAACATCGTATGGAGTTAGTTGGTACTTTCCAAGGAATTACTTTCTATAATGATTCTATTGCGACTATTCCAGAAGCAACAATTAATTGTATTAAGTCTATTCCTAATACTACTACTGTTATTATTGGAGGAATGAATAGGGGATTAGATCTTAGTAGTTTAGTAGAGTTTTTAAATCAAAATACTAAGCTAGAAACACTTATTTTTCTAAAAGATACTGGTTATTTAGTTTATGATGAGTTAAAGAAATTAGGTTGTAATAAGAGATTACTTAAAGTAGAAGATATGAGAGAAGCTGTAAATAGTGCTTATTTATATACTAAAAAGGGAAGTAGTTGTGTTTTATCTCCTGCTGCTGCTAGTTATAATACATATAAAAACTTTGAAGAACGTGGTAAGGATTATAAAAAATTAATACATGAATTAGAAAAGGACTATGAGTGATTTTCATAGTCCTTTAGTTCTTTTAATATTTTATTTTTGGTATCTTCTATAAAGTTTTTAATTAAATAAATATCAAAGATATAGTTTTTATCTTTTTTAGAGTTTTCTATAATAATTCCCATTTTATCTATTAATATATTTAATTTATCTATTGGTATTTCTGTAATATTTGTTTTTGGTATTTTAAATTCTTCATAAAATAATGATAAATCCATATCATATTCTTCTATTACTTTAATATTTAGATTGGTATAATCTTTATAAATAATATCTTTTATTTCTTCTTCATCACAATGAATGATAGTACCATCTATTAATTTAATAGAATTACTTTCTACTAATGATCTTAAGAATTTATCAAACCATATTTTATCTGTATATAGATGAATATAATATCCTAAATTGAAACTATTTTTATAAAATTCTTGATATTTATTTGTAAACATCTTTATATTAGGTACATCTTCTCTTTCATTATATAAGAAGTGTGATTCTTGTTTTGTTTTTCCTATTTGTTTTGCAATATCTGGGGCTATAGAACCTAGATAATAATCATATTTATTAGTTATATTAAGATATGGTTCTAAGACTTTCGCTACTGCTAAATGGATAATTGCTGATGCCATATACTACCTCCTAAATTATTTTATCATAAATATTAGTCAAACATCTACTGGTTTTTGCATACATTAAGTTAGGAGGGGTAAATATGTCTAGTTATAAAGAGATTGTTACTAAAGCTGTTATTGGTAAAGGTAAGAAAATGTTTACTACGAAAAATACGGTTACTGTAGAAAATAGTCCTTCTACTATTTTAGGTTGTTGGGTTATTAATCATAATTTTCATGGTGAAAAAGTAGGAGATCAAATTATTATTTCTGGTAGTTATGATGTTAATATTTGGTATTCTTATGATAGAGATACTAAGACGGATGTTGTGAAAGAAACTAAAACTTATCAGGAAGTTGTTCATATGCGTAATCAGGAAGAAGATACTACTGGAGAAGAAATTATTGTTCGTAGTTTAAAACAGCCTACTTGTTCTGATGTTTCTATTGAAGGAAAAGAAATTCATTATACAATTGAAAAAGAACTTGGTATTGAATTAGTTGGAGATGTTAAAGTTAAAATAGAAGCTAACGAAGAAGAAGATCCTTGGGATGAAATTGTTGATGAGTCTTCTAATGATAATCCAATTGAAGAGGAATTAAATGACAATTTTATTGATGAAAATACTATTTAGTGTTTTATAAAAAGTTTTAAGAATGTAGATAATTTCTACATTTTTTTATGTTGTAAAAGTAAAAATTCTGTGGTATCCTATTAATAGAATAAAAGGTAGGAGATAATATGTATAGATATAGAAAAAATAAAAAAAGACTTTATTTTACTTTACTATTTTTACTTGCTATATCAATTGGAGTAGGATATGCGTATTTAACGTCTAATTTAAAAATTAATGGAACAACAAAAATATCTAAAAATACATGGGATATTCATTTTCAAGATGTTACTATGATTAATAATACGGTGTCAGCAGCTAACCCTACATTAACTAGTTCGAATACTGTAGTTACCTTTTCGCCAACATTAAAAACACCAGGTGATGAGTATTCTTTTAGTGTTAATGTTGTTAATGCTGGAAGTATTGATGCCATGTTATCTGAAGTAGTAAAAGCGGGAGTATCAACAACACAAGCAAAGTATACAGAATTTAG
>CALVSS010000084.1 GCA_944359095.1 uncultured Bacilli bacterium
ATTCTTCTTCTATTACTCCTGGAAGAAGACGAACAATGGAATCGGTAATTACCATACTTGCTAATTCTCCTCCTGTTAACACATAGTCACCAATACTTATTTCCATATCACAAATACTGCGAATTCTATCGTCAAATCCTTCATAATGACCGCATATTAAAATTAGATGCTTTTCTTCAGATAATTGGTAGGCAAGTTGTTGTTGATATGGAGTTCCGTCTGGTGTTAATAGAATTACTTTACTATCTTTTGTTTTTAATTTTTCTACACAGTCAAAGATAGGTTGACAAGTTAACACCATACCATTTCCTCCACCATAAGGGGTATCATCTACTTTATGATGAGGGTCTATAGAATAATCTCTAAAATTATGAAGAGTTATCTCTACTTTTTTTTCATCGATAGCTCGCTTTATAATGGATTGAGAAAAGACACCTGTAAACATTTCTGGGAAAAGTGTTAATATATCTATTTTCATAGAATCACCTACATTTCTAATATGGAATCTATTATGACTTCTTTTTTATCTACATCTATTTTTACTAAGGGAGAATTTAATGGTACTAATACTTCTTTTTCAAATAAAATACGCATCACTTTATTAGTTGGACTTGCATAAAATATTTCTTTTATTATTCCCTTTTTTCCTGTTGTTGTCAAGGCTTGATAAGTATATAAATCTTCATCTAGAACTTCTTCTTTTTCTAGTTCTAACTCTTCTTTTTTAATATATACTTGTTTTTTTAATAGAAATAAGACCTCATTAATATCATGATAATTATCTAATGTTACCATATCATAATCTTTATGAACCCTATATGTTTTAATTTCATATTCTTTATTATCTATTAATAAATGATTTCCTACCTTAAAAGCTTTCTTTTTATAGGGAAAGCGACTTTTTATCTTTAATTCTCCTTTAATTCCATGAGTAGATACTATTTTTCCTAAATATATTTTTTCCATATTATTTATTTAACTCATATAGAAGAATACTTGCTGCTATCGCAACATTTAAACTTTCTACTCTTTCATTCATTTTAATATATAATCTTTTATCACATTTTTCTAGGGTTGTAGAACGAATTCCATTTCCTTCATTTCCTACAATCAAAGCATATTTTTCTCTGTCTTTTTTCTTTAACTCACAAACATCTATTCCATAATCTACTGAACTTCCATAAATAGGAATCTCTCTACTTTTTAAAACATCTAATAAGCTATCTATTTTTCTACTAATTACATTTAAATGAAATAGCATTCCCTGGGTTGCTCGTATTACTTTTGGATTATATAAATCAACAGTATTTTCTGATAATATAACAGTATCAATATTAAAAGCTTTAGCACTTCTTAGGATAGTTCCTAAATTTCCAGGATCTTGAATCTCATCTAGTATTAATAATTTATCTCCAATAATATCCCTATCTGGTAATTTTTTACATAGAGCCATAATATCTACTGGAGTATCTAAATCCGATATCTTTTCAATAATTTCTTTAGTTACATATACATAAGGACATGGTAATGGAATAGCTGAATTTTCTTCCATAATTAGTTCTATAATAATTCCACTTTTAAAAGCTTCTAATACTAAGTGCATTCCTTCTACAATAAATTCACCATACTCTTCTCTATATTTTCTTTTCTTTAACTTACGATATTTTTTTACTTTTTCATTATCTAAACTTGTTATTACCATTAAAAATCTTTCATCTCCTTACGATATTTCTTATAATCAGGCATATTTTCTTCTACTAAATCCCAAAATTTTGAAGAATGGTTTGCATGAATTAAATGGGATAGTTCATGAACAATGACATAATCTAAATATTTAGTATCTCTTTTTATTAACTCTAAATTTAAAGTAATTGTCTTTGTCCTTGTATTACATACACCCCATCTGGTTGTCATTTTTCTTATTCTTAAATCAGGATATGGTATTCTTCTAGAAAAGCGATGATAAATCTGATCTAGGTGATCTAGAAAAATAACTTTTGCTTGAGCTCGATACCACTTATCAATATCTAGGTTTTTATTTAAAAATACTTTATTTTCTCCTAAAGAAATATTACAGTATTCTACATATACAATATCATATTTTTTTCCTAGATAAAAGAATCCTGTATTATTTTCATTTTTTATTTCTTGATGATTTAACATCTTTCTTATTTTATCTGTATTTTCTTCTATTAGTTTGGTGATAGCCTTTTCACTAGTAAAATAATTAGTTGTTACTTGTATTGTCATATCTTTTTTTACTCTAATATAAGTATTTTTGTTTGTCCTTTTTCTTTCTATTTCAATTGGATAAATCTGACTATCTATTTGTAATTTCATGTTATCACCAAGAATATTGTACTATAAAATGAAAAGAAAAGAAAGTCGCTTCTTTTCTTGCCTTTTAAAAATTTTGTATAATTTATTTTTATTTATTCATAATAATCTTAGGAGGGAAAATTTATGAACTTAAGTATTAGAGAACATATTATTAATAATTTTAAAGGAGATAATTATGATACTTTAAAAAGAGCTATTGATGAGTCTGTAAAATCTCAGGATGAAGTTACTTTACCTGGACTTGGAGTGTTTTTGGAAATTATTTGGGAAAATGCGGATATGGAGTTAAAAAATCAGTTGATTGAAATTATTAAAAAAAGAGTTGAAAAAGGATTAGAGGAAGAGAAAAAGGAAAGTTAAATTTCCTTTTTCTTTTTAGTTCATTTCTTTAAAATAAATTGTCTTTTCTACTACTCGTTTGATATCTATATCATTAAAAGGCTTTTTAATCATATCAACAATTGGATATGTAAATGCTTTCATGATAGTTTCTTTTGATGAATCTCCTGAAATAATAGAAACAGGTAGGTCTTGCAATAGATTGTGTTCTTGCATATAATCTAGGACTTTAAAGCCATCTACTCTTGGCATATTTAAATCTAATAAAATGGCTTTTAAATTATCATTTCCTTTATTTGATTCAATAATTTCTAAGGCTTCTTGGCCATCTTTTGCTGCTGCTACTTGGTAAGAATCACTAAAGATTCTAATAACAAAGTTTCTAACAATATTAGAATCATCAGCAACTAAAATGGTTGGAGTTTGATATACTTCCCTGTTAGCTGTCATTTTTTCTTCTTTTTCTTCAGTAGGTGCAGGCTTTTCTACTTCATTTGGCATATCTTCTTTTCCTAAATATCTTTTAATTACATGGATTAATCTATTAACTTCATTTACTAAATCATCATATGTATCATAAATGTAATATACATCTCCAGCCTTACTTTTCATTTCTTGGTTTTCAGCAATTTCTGCTAATTTTGTAAAACCAAAGTATCTAGCATCACTTTTTAATGAGTGAGCATAAATTGCATAATTATTCATATCTTTAGCGTTTTTGTATTCTTCTAGTCTTGGCATTTTAGAAGATGCGCCTAAAATAAATTCTCCAATAGTATCATTATATGTTTGAATGTCTCCAAACAACTCTAAACTTTTTTCCACATCAATTCCATTTTCTTTTAAATAATCTACATTCATCATAATCTCATCCTCTTATTTTCCTTTATTTTACTTCATTATATCATATTTTTAATCATCTTCAATCCTTAATTAGTCTACATTTATGTAAATTGATTACAAATTTTATAGAGTCTTGACAAAATATAATCAAAATAAAAAAGCATGCTTTATTTAACATGCTTTCTTTACAATAAATTTTACTATTTATCTAGCAAAATTATTTTCGGTAATCAAAGTAAAAATCTAATATACTTACTTGATCTCCTTCTTCTGCACCTAATTCTGCTAGTTTTTGATCAATTCCCATTTTGCTTAGTTTTTTAGCAAACTTATAAGCAGCTTCATCTGATGAGAATTTCGTCATTTTAAATATTCTTTCTATTTCTTTTCCTTCTATTACCCAAGTACCATCGTCATCTCTTTTGATAGTGAATGGTTCTTCTTTTTTAAATTTATATAATACATGGCTTTCTATTTGACTATCTTCATATAATGGGCTATTTGGTACTTCGTCTACTAAATCGGCTAATCTATCTATTACTCTTTGTAATCCTTGATTGGTTGCTGCTGAAATTTCAAAGATTTCTACATCTTTTACTTTTTCTTTGAATTTCTTTAGTTCTTCTTTCGCAGTAGGTAAATCCATTTTGTTAGCTATAATGATTTGAGGCTTTTTTATTAATTTTTCATTAAATTCTTTTAATTCTTTATTAATTAATAAATAATCTTCATAAGGATCTCTTAATTCACTAGCACTCATATCTATAACATGGGCAATTACTTTTGTTCTTTCGATATGCTTTAAGAAACGGTCTCCTAATCCTTCCCCTTTACTTGCTCCTTTAAC
>CALVSS010000085.1 GCA_944359095.1 uncultured Bacilli bacterium
ATTAACCTATAAAAAATTACTAATTGCAGCAGGAATCTAGACGCACGCCGTAACCAGTCGACACAGCATTCCAAGGGAACAAATGGCCCGTAGAAGTCACGATCCACGCGAGCGCAGACGCATTAGACGAATTGAAGTTAGACGGCGACAAAGTCCAATAAGTCTGCCCTGTATATAAATAATATTGCGTATTTACTGAATTATATAATCCTCCAGCCATTGCGGCCTCATCAATTGTAATTAAACCGATGGGATAAGTAAGTTTCCCATTCCCTTTCGTATCAGAAACTGTAAAACAATCAGATTCTTGACTACATTTTAAGCTTGGTTTTCGATTTTGATAAACTCGATTATAAGCCCCATACGTAGTTGTTGGAGAAAGTAAATATCCAGAACCTGTATTTATACTTCGATCATTACAAAAAACTTCATCACTTAAATAAGTAGAATAACTGTTTCCTAAAGAATCACTCTTATTTAAAATATTATTTTGATACCACGTATCTAATACTCCTTTAATTGTCGAATTCGTAGTATTATCTAAAGTAGATAAATAACTAATAGAATTATTAGATATCAATTTTACAGTGGCAGTATAAGCATTATTATATTTCGTTACATTTTTTAATACCGTACAAGTACCTGTTTCACTTGTACTAAAACAAGTATAAGGATAGGTAGATATAGCTTCTTCATATACATCTTTCCAAGTACCTGAAATCGTATCCCCTGAAAGTTTAAATGTCTTCGTTCCCTCATCAAAAATATAAGAACTTCCAAAATAATAGACTACATTTTCATTAAAATTATTGTATGAAGTTGAAGAATTTAAAGTAGTATTTAATGCAAAATCCTCTGAATACATATATCCTACATATGTTGGATCATAATTTTTTGAATTAAAAGCACTGGTACCAATCGATGTTTTAGAACCTGTATCTGATGTTGAAGTCCCTGAATAAATCATTCGAATACTTCCATTCCCATTAATTCTAATAATTCTCCAAATATATCCTGCAAAAGAAACATAGTTATTTTTGACATTCCCACGGTAATAATAACTTGCTCCATCATCATCTTCACTCGTATATAATCCTATTTCAGAATCCAAAGCATCAACTGCTTGATAATTGTGACGAATAGCTGATGTGATACGATAAGTAACCGTACCATTAGAAGCCGTAGTTTTAGTATATGCTTTTACTTGATACATCGTAGAACAAGTATTAGAAGTTCCAGTAGTAGAACCACAGGTATAATAATTAATATAGTCATCTGTTAAATCATTATTTGTATAATTTGTCAACGTAAATATACCGGTAGAAGAATTAAAAGTATAACCCTTTCCTAAAGTAAAATGTGCTGTCGTTGAAATAACACCACTACTAGTATTATTTACTTCTGTTGTTGTCTCCTTGTAAGTAATAGTGGGAGCCATTTTAGAAAAATCTCCTGTTCCTTTTGTTGAAATATAACTTTTCGCATCTTCTACACTCTCCGAATAATTTTCCATTACTAATGCACATTCCCCTAACTTATTAAATCCATGATTAATACAATAATTATTTTCTGGTACTGTAATCGTACCTGTAGTTTCTTTTGAAGTTTGAAATAATGCATAACTATTAGAAAAACAGTAAAGTGTTACACTTAGAATAAAAAGAACGATTAAACCTATATATATTTTCACTTTTTTATTCATCCTCGTTCTCACTTCCTATCCCATATCTGCTTGTACAGCATTTACTTTTACTTTAAAATCAATATCTGTTTTTAAATTTGTATCTGTCGTTACAAATACTTTAAATTGTTGTGTTGTCTTATCTTTTTCTATTCTTCTTTCAACACTAACACTTTCTTCTGGAGTTGTATTCGTATTTCCATCATCATCTATATAGCGAAACAATCCTTGATTTGTCCCAGTATTTTCAATCGTTAATGTATAATCAATATCAGAAGATGTAATCATAAGTTCACCATCACTTGTCTTAAAATTATTGATAGTTATTATAAAATAAGCTTCATTATTTTCTATATATTTATCACTCGTATCTACGGATAATTCACAAATAATATCTCCTGTTGTAGTTAATACAGAAGCTGATACAGAATTTTGATATATAGAATAAGAAGAAGAGATAGTAATGATTAGAATAGATATTACAATGATTCCTAATATTATCTTTTTCTTCATACTATCCCTCCTATTCTATCTTTTGTTTTAAATCAATATCCAAATCTAATCTTAAATCTTTATTCGTCCATTCATTTGTTTCATCTTCTTGAGTATATTCCCATTTCCAATATATATATTCTGTTACTTTTTGTTGACTTAATAAAACACTACCTGTAATCTCACTAAATTCCATAGTCATAGAAGGATCCGTATATAATTTCAAATTACTTGGTAAAACCAAATTACTAGTATCTAGACGAATTATGTAATCACTCGCTACTTTACTATCTGTAAAATCTAACTCTAAAGCAATTTTTCCTTTAGTCCCCGGTATTACTGTTGTCATACTGTAATTATTTTCTATAATCGTATCAGACAAATCAATAGAAACAATAGAAGCTGAACTAGCATTGACTTTATATTTCCATGGAGCTACTTTTATATTAGGATTAGAAGAAGAATTTGTTACATATCTTGCATAACTATTAGAAACAATAATAACAGAAAAAGATAATATTAAAATAATAATTAATAAAAATATTCTATATCGTCGATGCTTTTTTTTTACTGGTATGAACTGAGTCCCATCTTTTGTTAATAACTCTATATATTTATTTTCCATTTTTATCCCAACTGCTTTCCTACAATTTGAATAGATAAATGATAATAAGACTTTATATTAGAGCCTATTTCTGTATCATTATCTCCTTCAAACCATTTCCATTCTAAATAATAATTATCTTCTTCTCCATGATTCAAATTTTGAACAATCCTCTCAATATCAGTAATACTTACCCATTCATCACTAATTGGTTGATCATTAACTTTTAAACGATATTTCATGTTAATATCATAAGGATTATCTTCTTCAAATGTTAATTCATAATCTATATTACAATCAGCCTGATTTTTAATATAAAATTGATAAGAATTTGTAGAACCAGGAGCAATTATTTTTTCCATTTTATATACAGGATTTTTAAATATTTGAAGTTCATTTTCTTCATCCCAAACAATTTCAGAATCAGATACTTCTAAATTACCAGTAGTACTTCCACATTCACAATTAATCTCAAAAACATCACCATTAGAATTATTCATTCTCATATAAGACTTTAACCGATATCCAAACCAAAAAAGTAATATCAATAAAACAATAATAATGATGATTAAAAGAAAATCAATCCATTTTTTCTCTTTCTTTTCTTTTTCTTGTTCTTTCATACTTACACCACCTTTAAAATCCTAATAATCCAACGAAAATCGTTAGATTATTAGGAAATTAAACCTTAATTTCCTAAATATTGTTCTACTGTTACATGAACAGGAATAGATAATGTATCTACGGTAGAACCAATTGTTGTATCAGATGAATTAGTACCATCCGAATTTTCCCAAGTAATTTCAACAGGAATTTCTAAAGGAGTATCAACATTATCTAAACTAATAATTCCAGAATAAGAATCACCAGATAAAGGTTGATTATTAACTTTAGAAATCTTAATTTGACTATAATCATCTAAAGCTGTAGTATCAATCTCAATAGTATATTTAATCGCAACTTTAGAACCAGTAGTATCTAAATTAAGCTTAAAAGTACCAGTTCTACTTGGAGCGATATATCCATCAGCTATATAATCACTATCAGACCAAGTAATATAATTACCATCCAATTTAAAAGTAGATTGTTGTACAATATTAGTATCATTAATTTGTACTGCCCAAGTAGCCACTTTAGCATCAGCAGTACCACTAGCCTCACTAATATATCTAGCATAAGATACACCAACAAAACCAGTAATCAATAATAAAACAGCAACTACTACAATAAGAATTATTCTTTTATTATCTCCTTTATTATTTTTTTTCTTCACTACTCTCACCTCCTTTAAAAAAATTAATATCTAAATATGCACCAATTTTTTGTATAAAAACTAAATAATGATCCATATTATAAATAATCAAGCAAAACAACACTTTAGTATTAAAAACTCATACTATGTATATTTTTCATAATATTTGTTATATTGTGAA
>CALVSS010000086.1 GCA_944359095.1 uncultured Bacilli bacterium
TATGTCTAAAATCAAATTTACTTTCTTCTGCTTTTACTTCTTGCATACAAAAAATATCAGCATCTACTTCATCAAAAAATTTATCCAATCCCTTTTTCAAACAAGCCCGAATACCTGCCACATTCCAAGAAACTATTTTCATTTAATTACCTCCTTTAAAACATATAAAAATGGAGTAAACGCCGTTGGTAATGGAAAACTATTTTCAATTTCCAAAATACTATAAAACATATCTTGACAAAAAGTATCTTTTAAAAAAACAAAATATGCTTGCATCTTCCACTTTTTATGCGTAAATACATGAGTATAAGAAATACTTTTTTCAACTCTTTCAACGCATCCAAACTTTCTAGCTAAAAGAAGAATCTCTTTTTCTTCTTTTACTCCAAGATAATTAGGAAATTCATATAAACCATGTAAAAGTCCCAAATCTTTCCTCTTTCTAACAATAGTTTTATCATTCCAAATAGGTATAAGTACAGTCATAATAACTTCTTCTTTATCTCGTTTTACATCTTTTACAGGAAATTGATAATAATTACTATGTTGAAAAGATAAACACTTACTATGAATAGGACAAGAAAGGCATTTAGGAATACCATTAGGAATACAAACAACTTCACCCAGTTCCATAAGAGCTTCATTAAAGTCACCACTACGACTAGGAAGAATAGAAAGTAAATGATCATGAATCATTTTTTTAGTACTCTCTTTAGAAATATTAGAACTATCATTATAAAATCTAGTAAAAACTCTCATAACATTACCATCAACAGTAACTTCTCTTTCACCAAAACAAATAGAACTAATAGCACTAGCTGTATATTCTCCAATACCAGGTAATTGGATAATTTGAGAATATGTATGAGGAAACTCACCATGATATTTTTCCATAATGATAACAGCCGCTTTCTTTAAATTACGAGCTCGATTATAGTAACCTAACCCTTCCCACAATTTTAATAATCTGTCTTCCTCAACTTTTGCTAAAGAAGAAATATCAGGCAACTCTTTCATAAACCTTTCATAATAAGAAAGAACAGCTTCTATTCTAGTTTGTTGCAACATAATCTCTGAGATCCAAACATGATAAGGATTTTTATCTAATCTCCAAGGAAGCAACCTCTTATTTTTATCATACCAATTTAAAAGTTCATTAACTACATCTTTCATACAATCACCATAAGTAGTTAAATTATAACACATTTTTTGCTATAATAGAAAAAAAGGAGTATCTATGTACACTATTGAAAAAAACTTAAACAAACTAAATCATAATCAACCAACCTTTTTCTTAGATCCCAAAGAGCAAAAAGAATTAGCAAAAAGATTAAAGAAAAACTCCTACTATATTTATAAACCATATATAGATAGTGAAAAAAATATTTTTTACACGAAAACAAAACCAAATATTATTTTATATGAAATAAAATCTAAAATACCCCTAGAACATAGAGAAATACTAGGTACCATCTTTTCTCTCAATATAACAAGTGAATTATTTGGAGATATAATTATAACCAATAATAAATACTATATCTATGTATTAGAGCAAATTGCTCCCTATATAAAAAATAATCTAGTAACAATTAAAAATACTCATATAGAGTTAATAGAAAGGCCATTAGAAGGATTAAAAGACTATAAAAAAGAATATGATAATATTGAAGTAATAGCATCAAGTACAAGAATTGATACAGTAATATCTAGATTAATTCAAACAAGTAGACCAAATGTTATACAAAAAATAAAAGATAAAGAAGTAATATTAAACTATGAAATATTAAAGAATAATTCTTATCAATTAAAAGAAAATGATATTTTTAGCATCAGAAAATATGGAAAATATCAATATATAGGAATTATAAAAGAAACTAAAACTAAAAATTATATTATTTTATGTAAAAAATACAAATAATATAATTAAAAAATGTGTAAAAAGATACACATTTTTTTACTTTCTTATTTTATGAATTGCTTTAATTAGATAATAATGCCAAGTAATAGGTAATTCATATTCTCCAATTAATTCTTCTACTACTCCATTAAAGCCTCTTTTAAACTCATAAATACCATAATCTTTTGGATGTTCATTAATATTTGCAGGTATTCCATAAAAATTATGCTTTTTAAATCCATGTTCGAGACCATATTGAATCATTTTCCATTGTAATAAATATTGTGAATTAAATTTCATAAACTCTAAATAGTTTCCACTAGATAAATAAATAATTTCTGGCTTTATAATCATAAACATAGAACCAGATAAAGTAATAACATCTGTATGTTTTTCTTTCCTAATTTCTTGAGATTCTTTTATCCTCTTCTCAAATGAAAGAATCTCAGCTTCTAGATTTTTCTTTTGCCCTTCATTATATTTAGCATCACTTAATTTTTCTAATTTATTAACAGCGTTTTGCCTATCTTCTTCCATTCTTTTTTCATATTGCTTTAAATCCAATTCAGTAATATAGTATTTTACTTCACCTTGATCATGAAAAAGTTGATACATTTTTTGAAAATAATCAAGACTTCGAACAGAAAAATTCTTTCTTTCTCCAGTATCTTCCATAATATTTTGAAAACGTTCTAACTCGTCATATCCTAACTCTTTAATAGTAATACCAAACTTCTCCGTTTTATGAATAATGTTTCTTGTACCAGACTTCATATCTTTCATAATTTCTTCTTTAGTTTTACCTTCTAAAGGTAAAGAAAACATCCAACCTACTTGTTCCATTTGCTCATTAGGAACCTTTTTAAACCCAAAACTCAATAAATTAGAAACAATAGAACTATGATCAAAACCATTAGGAACCAAATTTCCATCAATATCTCGTTCTTTAAATAAAATATAAGGATCTATTCTAAAAATATAACCATGATGTGCTTTTATATATTTCTTTAATTCAGTAAAAAAATAAGTAAATAACTCTTTATTATCATAATCAAATAAAGGACCACGAGGAGCATAAAACTCATATTTACCAAAATGTCTAAGATGAGAAACAAGCATACATGCCGCAACAAGTTCTTTATCTATCTCTACTCCAACAAAAGAAACATTCCACCCATTACTCTTCCTTAGCTTCCCAATTTCTGTAGCCGATAAAAAACTTTTTAAGGGATGATTTTCCCAAAAAGAGCGATATTCATCTTCTGTTATTTCTATAAATTGCATATAATCACCTTCACTATTAGTATATAAAAAATCAATAGATTTATCAAATCATTATTTACGAGAAAATAACTTTTTCTTTTTTTCTTGATAAACCCCTTCTACTTTACGATAAACTTTTCTATCCTGATCAAAAATAGTAAGAATAAACATTAAAATAACAATAATCAAAATAATAATAACAAGGCATAAAACATAACTAAATTTTTCTCTTCTAGGTATAGTAGTATCCAAATAACTATTAGTTAAGTAATCATCGAAATTATCTGCAGTAATTTCTACTTCATTTTCAGCAGGAACAAAATTCTTAATATTTTGAATAGCCAAATTTTTCAAATCATCATCAATAACTACAGGATAACCATATACTTTTATCTTTTTAGGAATAACATTAGTTCTTTCATACGTATAATCAATAATATCTTTATATTTATCATAAGAAGAAGCATCAATTGCTATTAAATAGATATGCCATTGACCAGTATCCTCTTCTTCAATAACAAAATGAATTTCTTTATTAGAATTTTTAAAATAAGCAAACTTTTCACTCATTTTAGAAATAGTAATATAAGAATAATCATCAACTGTTTTAGCTTCTCCCCAAGGTAAAATTTCCATCTTTTGCTCATATAACTGATAAATACAAACAACCAATATTGTAATAGCAATCAAGTAAATAAGACAAATAATACTTTTAAATAATAATCTTTTTTCATACCATTTTTGATGAATAATATGTCCTGCATTTTTATTAATACTAAATAACTTCTTCATATACTTACCTCTATTATAATAGTAACACAAAAATAAAAAATAGGAAATAAATTCCTATTCGTTTATGTATTTAATGTGATTTTTCAGTAAATATTTGACTTAATTATGTAGTTAATTTTCAGAGAAAATTTTACATCATATTATCATAA
>CALVSS010000087.1 GCA_944359095.1 uncultured Bacilli bacterium
AATCTGGTAATGTTGTACAAGTTTCTTCACAATAACTATAATTAGCACCAACAAACTTATATTGTGTTGTAGCTGTATCTCTTGGCGGATTTTTAAAACTTGCTCTTCCATTATAAACCCATCCACCACTAGATTGACCAGAAGAAGTAATTACATTTTTAACAATATTATATGTAGTAGTTGTAGTTGCATAAGTCGTATTATTAATAATTACATAATTATAACTTGAACAAGATTTTTGTGTGTAAGAACCAGCTTGTACTAATACTTGTCTTGTCTTTTCATATTTAGCAACATGTGTTCCAACTTGTTCTTTACGATCAAAACGTTGTAATTTCTTTAAACAGTCTGGATCTTTATCATTACAATTATATGCTGGTGTTGCACAGCTTGTCTTTGACCAGTTAGACCAAGAAGTCCAATTAGTAAAACTAGCATCTTGATTTTTTTGATATTCATATAAATATCCTTTAATCTCTTCTGGCGTACTATCAGGAAGATTTTCTTCCGTATCATCATCTGGATTTGGTAACTCTTCTTCAGAGTCAGAAGAAGTTGAAGAATCCGTTGATGTAGAAGTAGAAGAAGAATTATCCTTATCTCCGTTAACATAAACCGTATGATCTACACCACTCTTAATAGGAACATAACTAATAGGTTGATTTGCTTTATTAGAAATACTAATTTCTTGCTTTTCACAAACATAAGAATCACAATAAGTATAGCAACCTAGATGAACTAAAATATAATCTTCTTTTTCACTATCTTTTAAGTTTACTTTTAATAAATACTCATTATCTAACTTAGTAAGTTTAACATAACTTTTCTCTACGTCACAGGCTTTATTATTCTTATCAATTAAAGCAACAATAAGTTTCTTACCAATCATGTCACTTAAAGTCATGGTATCAGAATCGCCAACTTCTTGAGGAAGTCTCTCATCTGTATAATAAGAAATAGCAGCATCTTTCATCTTCTCTAAATTATCTGAAAATATTTGAGAAGTTAAAGATGAAAAGTCAACTGTTTCAGTATTATTATTCGTAATGACATCAGATTTAATAAATTTAGGTAATAACCAAGCTAATAAAAAAGCAAAAATAATAACTAAAATTAATTTTAATAAAAAGTCTTTAAAAGGGAAGCCTTTTTTTTCATAATCTTCACTATACATATATACCCTTTTCCCCCTCACTGTTTACGTCTCATTATACTATCACTAAAGGCTTAAAAAGTCAAGCTAACGCCTCTTGATAGACACGATAGTTTGACCAAAATTAAATATATCTATTTTAGCTTCATCTACATAGTGATTTTTCTTTAAAGTATCTAAGGTCGTTTTTCTTAAAATTCCACTACCAATACCATGAATAATGATAGCTTTCGTTGCTTTCATCGTATAGCAATCTCTAATAAAATCATTAATCATAATTCTGGCATAATCACGATCAAAACCATGTAAATCAAGTACTGGATATTGATTATATAAGTTCATCATAATCCAACACTTCCGAAAGAACAGGAATAGACATTCTAGCTCCTACTCTAGTAACCGAAATAGCAGAAGTAATGGATGCATAATGAACAGCATCACGTAAAGAATATCCATTACCAATAAAATATGTAAAAGCACCATGGAATATATCACCAGCACCAGTAGAATCTACCGCCTGTACTTTTTCAGTTGGTAAAATTTCATAATCATCCAACTTAGTAAAGCTTCCTTTATCTTCTAATGTAATAAGTATATTATTTTGAAAATATTCTTTTAACTTTTCATAGCAATAAATTAAACTATTCCTATCATTAACATCAATTTTACGACAAGCAAACTCTTCTGCAAAAGTCTTAGAGCAAACAACATAAGTTACTAATTTACCAAGTCGTTTAGTATCCTCCGTAAGTCTACCAGCATCGATCACACTAATAGCATTAGGATTTGCTCTAAGTACTGCTTCTGCCGTTTCTGGATGTTCTCCATCTACTAAAATTAAATCTGCTTGTAAATTACCATCATGATTTAATTTACGAATAGGATCTTTTTTAGAAGTAATAATAGTTCTACTACCATTTGAACGATTAGCAATAATATAACTACTAGGAGTCATATATCCTGAATGAACTTCAATATAATCAGTAACAACACCAATTTCCTTAAACTCTTTAATAATTTGTTCACCATAGTAATCATCACCAACAGCACTCATTAAAGTAGTATTCATTCCCCATTTAGCAAGTAAATAAGCCGCATTAGCTGCTGGACCACCACCACACTCAATATGGTTTTGTATTCTATATTTTAAATTTTCTGTTGGATAAAAATCCATAGGTAACGTCGTATCATAAGTAGAATGACCAACACAAACAACTCTCATACATCCACCTCTTTAGTATATATAATGATTATAACACTATAACCAAAATAAAACTATCAAAAATGGAACTTTCCAAAATATAAATCAAAATTTCTTATATTTTTTTGTCTTTCCTTTGCTAAATTGCTCACCATAAGAAGTAGTATTTTGACGATATAATATATTTTTTATTCGATTAATCAATACAGCATTATCCGCTTTTTTTAATTTAACGCTTCTAGAAAGTTTAGCAATATCTTTAAAATTAGGTAAAGATAAAGGCCCTTTCTTAATATTTTGATAAAATTGTTCTATTTTCTTCATTTCCTCTTTATTACATACTCTTCTACTATCTTCATCATATTGAAAAGAAGCAAATAAATAATCTAAATCAATTCCCTTTAAAAGAACACTATCATAAATATTACCAACTTCACAAATAAGATCAAAAGACCCATAAATTTTTTCTTGATTTAAAATAAGATAATTATCAACATTAAATAAATGATTATCATGATTTACTTTAGAAATAGTAATCTTTTCAGGAGATTCATGACTTAAGTTAGAAGCAAGTCCTAAAAACAGTCTTCCCTTGGTATTATTATCATCAGAAATAAGTCTTAAAGATTTTGGAATAAAAGAATTATATTGATAATTGATAGGATGCATCAAAGCCAATTCTAAATAACCCTGACTTAAACCACTTCTTTTTAATACATAACGCTCTCGTTCACTACCAAATTTATATACACAGATATCTCCTTGATTAAAAGTTCCAAAATTTTTAAAGAAACTAGTTTTACATCTTAATTTTTCCCAGTTAAACTTTTCATGTCTTTTCATTTCAAACTGAACAAATTGTTTTTTATGACGTAAAATAATATCATAAAAATCATTAATAACACAAGAGTCCCTATCCATAATATTTTTTGAAAATCTTCGAACAAAGTTTAAATTTTTATAATCGTCATAACCTGGTAATCCTAAAATATGAGGCATATAGGTATATCTAAAGTTAATTACCCAATATCTATTATCAATACTAGATCCATTAAACTCTAAATAAATTGGTTTATCATTATATTTTTGATAAAACAACCGATAAGCATCCATATATTCATCAATAGCATGAATCATATATTCTTGATCAATATGTTTACTAGAAGTTGTAAATAAAGCTGACTTTCTTAATTTTGTTTCTTCTTCCTCACTAATAGATAATTGATCAAATAAATTATCTTTACCAATAAAAATATCTTTGTTTAAAAGAACATCTTTATTTTTAACTAACTTTTCAATAATCTTTTTATTTTCTTTCTCACTATAGCGATAATGCCCAATAATATAATTTAAATATTCAATATCATCATCATGAAAATAGACTAGATGACTAGAGGCAAATTGTTTTAAGTTAGAAAGGGAAGCTAAAAAACTATCTGGAAAAACCTCTTTATTAGCTTCAGACTCATCAAAATAAACTAGTAATAAATCTATATCATAATTAGAAACCTGTATATCTAATCCATAACCATATTCTTTTAATTTTTGTCTTCTAATTCTCTGTAATTCCTTTAATTTAATAATATCTGTATTATAAAACACAATAACACCTCTTTAAAAAGTATTATATATTATACTGACAAAAAAGAAAAAAGTACAGTTTTTCCATAAAAAGTATCATCCCTTTCACTACGTTCAAGGCACACATAGGAATGAAAACCTTGAACTAAATTTATTTTACTA
>CALVSS010000088.1 GCA_944359095.1 uncultured Bacilli bacterium
TAATTGATATTGTTTATGAAGTTATTGATGCGAGAATGCCTAGATCTTCTAAAATTGTAGATATTGATGATTTAATTAAAAATAAGCCTAGAATTTTAATTATGACTAAATATGATTTATGTGATAAAGTAGAAACAAATAAATTTATTCAAGATTATGAGAAAAAAGGTTATTACGTAATTCCTGTTGATTTAATTAGTGGTAGTAATGTTCATAAAATTGTTGATGTTAGTTTAACTATGATAAAAGAAGAAAATGAAAAACGTAAGTTAAAAGGTCTTAAACCTAGAAATATTAGAGCTTTAATTTTAGGAGTACCTAATGTTGGTAAAAGTACATTAATTAATAGACTCGTTGGTAGAAAGTCTGCAGGTGTTGGAAATCGCCCTGGCTTTACTAAAAGTTTAAGTTGGATTCGTATTCATAAAAATATTGATTTATTAGATACTCCTGGTATTTTATGGCCTAAATTAGAAGATCAAGAAGCTGCTCATATTTTAGCTTGCTTTTCATCTATTAAAGAAGAAATTTTAAATCAGGATGATATTGCTTCTTTTATATTAAAAAAGTTATTTACTTTGTATCCTGAAGCTTTAGAAAAGCGATATGGAATTACAGAGCTTACTGATGATTTGATTGAAACTTATGATATGATTGCTAGTAAAAGAGGGGCTTTAAGTAAGGGTGGAGTTGCTGATTATGATAAAGTTTCTCGTATCATTTTGCAAGATCTTAAACAAGGAGCTTTTGGTCCTATTACTTTTGATAGGCTAGATACGAAAGAATAATTTTTTATTCTTTTTTTTATGATAAAATGTAATAAGGAAGTGTTTTTATGAAAAAAGAAGAAATATTTAATGAGTTAAGTCATTTAAAATTAGATAAAAATAAATATATCATCATTGGTAATACTAGTTTAGTATGTCAAGATATTTTAGATGAAGTAGAAACTATTACATTAGCATGTTCTAGTGACTATTATGAGTTACTTCCTTGGAGTATTAAACAAGGAGCTTTTGGTAAAAATATTAAATTCTTTGATTGTTTTTTAATTGGGGATAGTTTTTATGATGAGTTAAGAGTTGTCGATATTCAAGGATATCGTTTTTCTAATTTAGAATCGACTTATGAATTTAAGAAATTAGAGAATCATTTTAAAGATAAAAAGTTAATTGCTAAATTGGAAATGATGGTATGTACTAATGATAATTATTATTTTGAGAGAAAATTAAGAGAGAAGGGAATTACTTTGATTGCGGGGGTTGATGAAGTTGGAAGAGGACCTTTAGTTGGTCCGGTAGTTGCTGCTTGTGTAATTTTACCTGAAAAGTTTTCTTTAGATGGACTTACTGATTCTAAAAAGTTAAGTGAAAAAAAGAGAGAGTATTTTTATAAAGAAATTATGAAGCAAGCTGTTGCTGTTGGAGTTGGAGTTATTTCTGAAAAAATAATAGACGAAGTAAATATTTATGAAGCTACTAAGTTAGCTATGAAGGAAGCAATTTCTAAGTGTCAAGTAAAGCCTGAACATATTTTAATTGATGCTATGCCTCTTTCTTTAGATATACCAACAACTTCTATTATTAAAGGGGATTTTAAAAGTATTACGATTAGTGCAGCTAGTGTTATTGCTAAAGTAACTAGAGATCATATGTTAGAAGAATTAGATAAGAAATATCCTATGTATGATTTTAAGGATAATAAAGGTTATCCTACTAAAAAGCATCTAGAAGCAATAGAAAAATATGGTATTATTCCAGAACATAGACGGAGTTATGGACCAGTACGAGATTATTTACAAAAACAAATATCACTTTTTTAAACTTTTTTATTTTTTTCATTATAATATATATGGAAACCTATTTTATTATAAAAAGTTTTCATTGACAAAAATAAAAAATATTAGTATAAGTAAATAGAGTTGAGGAGGTGCAATATGCCCAAAAATTTAGTTATTGTGGAAAGCCCTAGTAAGAGTAAAACTATTGGTAAATATTTAGGAAAAGATTATAAAGTTGTATCTTCTAAAGGACATATTCGTGATTTAGCAACTACTGGTCCTTATGGTCTTGGTGTTGATATTGAACATGGATTTAAGCCTAATTATGTTCCTATTAAAGGGAAAGGAAATGTTATTAAAGAATTAAAAAAAGATGTTAAAGATAGTGATATGGTTTATCTAGCAAGCGACCCTGATCGTGAGGGAGAGGCTATTGCTTGGCATTTAAAAGATGCTTTAGGAATTAAAAATAATCATTATAAGCGTGTTTTATTTCATGAAATTACTCATGATAAAGTTCTTGATGCTATTAAACATCCTACAGTTATTGATGATAATTTAGTAAAAAGTCAAGAAACTCGTAGAATATTAGATCGTATTATTGGATTTCGTCTTTCTAAGTTATTGCAAAGTAAAATAGGGGCAAAAAGTGCTGGTCGTGTACAAAGTGTTGCGTTAAAGTTAATTGTTGATAGAGAAAGAGAAATTGATAAATTTGTACCTGAAGAATATTGGACAATTACAGCTGTTTTTCCTGAGTATGAAGCAGTGTTATTTAAATATAAAAATGATGATATTGAGTTAAAAAGTGAAAGTGATGCTAATCATGTATTAGAAGCTTTAGGAGATACTTATGTTGTAGAATCTGTAGAGAAAAAAGAAAAAGCAAAGAAGAGTAAATTTCCATTTATTACTTCTACATTACAACAAGAAGCTTCTACAAAATTAGGATTTCCAGCAAAGAAAACTATGAGTTTAGCTCAAAAATTATATGAAGGTATTGATTTAGGAGAAGAAACAGTTGGTCTTATTACTTATATGAGAACTGATTCTACTCGTTTATCTGATGAATTTATTGGTAGTGCAAAAAAATATATTGAAGAAAATTATGGTAAAAATTATGTTGGTTTTGTAAAACAAGGGAAAAAGAAAGAAAATGTACAAGATGCACATGAGGCAATCCGACCTACTAGTGTATTACGTACACCAGAAAAAGTAAAACCTTATTTAAAATCTGATGAATTTAAATTGTATTCTTTAATTTATAAACGAGCTCTAGCTTCTTTAATGGCGGATGCTAAAGTAAATCAGACAACAATTGTTTTTGATAATCATGATTATAAATTTAAAACTACTGGTCAAGTTTTAATTTTTGATGGTTATTTAAAAGTTTATAAAGATTATGAAACTAGTGAAGATAAAATTCTTCCTGAAATTCACGATAGGGAGGAGTGTATTACTACGAATGTTTCTAGTGAACAACATTTTACTAAACCTCCTTCTAGGTATACAGAAGCTAAGCTTATTAAAGAATTAGAAGAATTAGGTATTGGTAGACCATCTACATACGCTAAAATTATTGATACTATTAAAGAACGTAATTATGTTGAAATAGTAGATAAGAAATTTAAACCAACAGAAATGGGAATTGTTACTACTGATAAGTTACAAGAATTCTTTAGTGATTTAATTAATGTTGAATATACGAGAGATATGGAAGAAGATTTGGATAAAGTTGCTGAAGGTAAGGAAGTTTGGAATGAATTATTATCTAAATTTTATCAATTGTTTGAGCCTAGAGTAAAGAATGCTTTTTCTGATATGGAAAAGAAAGCTCCAGAGCAAACAGGAGAAGTTTGTCCAGAATGTGGTAGTCCTTTAGTTATTCGTAATGGACGATATGGAGAGTTTGTAGCATGTTCTAATTATCCCACTTGTAAATATATTAAAAAGGAAAAGCCTGAAGAAGTTGTTATTATGGATTGTCCAGAATGTGATGGTAAAATTATAGAAAAGAAAACTAGAAAAGGTAAAGTTTTCTATGGATGTAATCATTATCCAAAATGTAAATTTGCTTCTTGGGATAAACCAGTTCCTGGTAAATGTCCAGAATGTGGTAGTTATTTAGTAGAAAAGAATGGTAAAATTAAATGTAGTTCTTGTTCTTATGAGGAAAGTCAATCATTAAGGTAATCGCATAAAAATTTGACGTAAAGATAATCAAATACAAGGAATGACATTAAATATAAGATTTTCAATAT
>CALVSS010000089.1 GCA_944359095.1 uncultured Bacilli bacterium
TAATGGCGACTTGCTAGGTCTTACCATACCGGCTTTCCAACCAGTTATACATTAAACACCGAACTGGCGCACTCCTTTTTTCTTTATTATAACATAAAAATACAATTCTCCTTTTTAGAATTGTATTTTTTATTATTTTCTTTACATTTCTAGATATTTGTTATAAAAGTTTTCTATTTCAGTAAATGGTATTTTATCCATATTATCATATAAGTCTGTATGTACGGCATCTGGTATTATCATTAATTTTTTATTATCTATATATTTGTTATTTTTTATCATATTAGCATAAGCATCTTTACTGAAATATAGACTATGCGCTTTTTCTCCATGTATCATCAGTACTGCACTTCTTATTTCATTACTATACTTTAATAATGGTTGATTTATAAATGACATACATCCTGTTACATTCCAACCTTCATTAGAATTTAGACTTCTTTGATGATATCCTCTTCCTTTATAATAGTTGGAATAATCTTTTACATAAAATGGTACATCATCTGGTACTGGTAGTGGTAGGCATCCCCCAGCTCTAGCATATGTCTTGTTTTGATAATCTAATGTTCTTTGATGATTTAGATTCTTTTTATTTTCATATCTTACTTCCTCTTTATCTCCTTCATCAAAGTAACCATTGGCATTTACTCTTGACATATCATACATCGTAGAGGTTACTGTTGCTTTTACTCTAGTATCTAACGCTGCTGCATTTAGAGCCATACCTCCCCAACCGCAGATTCCTAAAATTCCTATTTTTTCGCTATCTACCAAGTCATTGGTTGATAAATAATCAACTGCCGCTTGAAAATCTTCTGTGTTGATATCTGGGGATGCTACATTTCTTGGATAGCCACCACTTTCTCCAGTAAATGATGGATCAAAGGCAATAGTTAGAAATCCTCTTTTGGCTAGTTCTTGAGCATAAAGACCAGATGCTTGTTCTTTTACCGCTCCAAATGGACCACTGATAGCAATTGCTTTTAGTTTTCCATTTCTATTTTTAGGTATATACATATCTGCTGCTAATGTTATTCCATAACGATTATGAAAAGTTATTTTTTTATGTTCTACTTCTTCACTTTTGGGAAAAGTTTTATCCCATTTTGTTGTTAAATGTAAATCTTCTTCCATGTTAACCTCCTACTTTAAAGATAATGTTATAGTAACATTACCTGTTCCTAAAATATTTTTTAATTCTTCTTGGCTAATATTATCAATTTTTCCTAATTTTGTTAATGACCAAGAATTTTTATCATAGTAAATAACAAAATTAGTTCCTTGATATAAAATTAAGTCTCCATAGTTAGTTTTTATATTTTGATCATTTCTTGGAAGATGAAAACCTAAATCTCCTACTTTTTCCATATTGGCATAGTCTTCCATCTCTATTGTTATATTTTCTTTTTTTAGCTTGTTTACTAGAGCTTCTGTTGAAGAATTATTGGTTAGAGTTGCGGTTAGTTTTTGATTATTTATGGTAAGTACTATTTTTTGATTTTCTGTCATCTTTTCGCTCTCCTTTGTTTTACTTTTTCTATTTGTTATGTCTACTAAAAATATAATTAATAGTAGTACTATGATAATAAAAATTAAAATTTTATAATTTTTCATACTCTTCCTCAGTTACTGCTTCTAACCATTCATTTTGAGTATTTTCTCCTGGTACTTCTATTGCAATATGACTAAACCAACTATCTTTTTTTGCTCCATGCCAATGCTTTACATTTGCTGGGATTACAATTACTTTTCC
Organism: uncultured Bacilli bacterium; assembly: GCA_944359095.1. Taxonomy (GTDB): domain Bacteria; phylum Bacillota_I; class Bacilli_A; order RF39; family UBA660; genus Faecimonas. The sequence goes on from CALVSS010000089.1 coordinate 1,754, forward strand.
TGGTTCTAGAGATATCGCTTCTTTTCCTTCTTCTTGATACCAACCATAACCTGCTGTACAAATTAATATTTGTCCACCACCTTTAGTAGCATGGTGAATATGCCAATTATTGCGGCATCCTGGTTCAAATGTAACATTGGCTAAAAATATGGGACTCTTCTCGTCCGTTAGAGGATTTAAAAAAGATTCTCCTATAAAATATTTAGCGTAATCTACATTTGATTTCCCTTTTCCAAAAATATTTTGTTTATCAAATTCTTCTTTAGTCATTTTAGTCCTCCTTTCTTTCCTCTTCGTAGACTTCCTTAGCTAGGCGAAAAACTGCCCAGGCATTAGGCCATCCTGCATAAAAAGCTACATGGGTAATTACCTCAGCCATTTCTTCTTTTGTAATTCCATTATTTTTGGCATTCATAATATGATATTTTAAACTAGAATCTAGAATTCCTTTACTCATTAAGGCAACTACTGTAATTAATGAGCGGTCTCTTAAAGATAATTTATCCTCCCTACTCCATACTTCTCCAAATAAAACATCATCATTTAATTCGGCAAATTTTGGAGCAAATTCTCCTAGTTCTTTTCTACCTGCTGTCTGTTTCATTATTATTCTTCCTTTCTTTTCTCACTTATTTTTTTATGATATACTTAGTTTACTTGATTAGAGTTACTCTAAGTCAATAGATTGGAGAATTTTTTATGTATACTGTTAAAGATATTGCTACTAAATTTCATATTTCTGAACATGCGGTTCGTTATTACTGTGATGAAAAATTAATTCCAAGTTTAGAGCGAGATAAAAATAATAGAAGAATTTTTAATGATATAGATTTGCAATGGTTTCAAGCTATTTTATGTTTAAGATCTTGTGGAATGTCTATTAAAGCAATTAAAGAATATGTAGATTTATGTTTACTAGGTGATGATACTGTAAAAGCAAGAAAAAAAATTATTGAAGAGCAAAAGAAAATAATAGAGAAAAAATTAAAGGATTTAAATCAAAGTCTTGCATTTTTAAATTATAAACTAGATTTATATAATGATATTTTACATGGAAAAATAAAAGATATAACTAATCCTTTGAATGAATAGTTATATCTTTTTCATTTTATTTGATTTTTATTTTTTCTTTGGCTTTTTCTATTCCTTGTTCTAGAACTCTGTCTACTTCTTCTCCGTAGACACTTTTTGCAGAATTATAAGCTAAAAAACAAATAGTCATTGGTCCAACAGCTCCCGTTGGTGGAGTTATGAAAGAAGCTTTTTCGTAGACATCGTTAAAATCTACGTCTCCTACCGTCTTTCCTTCTTTATTTTTATGAACTCCTACATCAATGACAACTGCTCCTTCTTTAATAAAGTCACTAGTAATATATTCTGGTTTGTTTAAAGCAGCAATCACAATATCACAAGTTTTGGTAATATTTTTTAAATCTTTTGTTTTCGAGTGACAGATTATCGGAGTAGCATTATTTTTTAACATTAAATGTGTTAATGGCTTTCCTACAATATTACTACGATTAATAATGGCTACTGTTTTTCCTTCTAAAGAAATATCATACACTTTTAATAGGGTTTCTATTCCATGAGGAGTACAAGGAATTAAAGACTCTTCTCCTGTTACTAATTTACCTATAGATATAGAAGTTAGTCCATCAATATCTTTTTTAGGATCGATACAATCTAAAATTTCTCTTTCTTCTTCTTTTAAATAATCAGGTAATGGTAATTGTAACATAATTCCAGTTACCTCTTTATCATCATTTAAAAAATTTAAATACATTTTTAAATACTCTTCCGTAATTCTATCAAAATGAGTAGATCGAAAACCTATTCCTGTCTTTGATGTTATTCTTTTTTGCTTCATTTTAGAATACATTTTTCCACCAAAGTCATCGCCAATAGAAATATCTACTACGTTTACTTTTTTATCTTTTTTTAATAAATAAGTTCCTAGTTCTTCATACAAAATATCACTTACTTGTAATCCATTTATTTTTTTATCCATACCTTACCCTCATTTCTGTAATCTAAAATAATTATAACATATTGTATCTTTTTTTCATAAAATTATGTGGAAATCCACATAATTTTTTTTATGTTGAACTTTTATTTATGTTGAACTTTTAAAAAGAAGTCTATTAAGTAAAGACTTTTATTATAAAAAGTTCCACATAATTTTTTGTTAAAATTGTATTGTATTCATAAAAATAAGGAGTGTGAT
>CALVSS010000090.1 GCA_944359095.1 uncultured Bacilli bacterium
AAAACAGTTTTGGCATAAAAATAGATAGGACTTGATAGTCCTACCTAATTTTTGTCATGTTCTATCTGAACTGTAACTGATAATTTATCTTTTGGATCATAATCAATTGAAGTTGCATAAATATCTAGTACTTTTCTCCAAAATATTTTCTCTGATGATCTAATATCACGGATTCTAGCAAGTAATTCTTCAAAATATGGACTTTCACCATTATTCTTTAATCTTTCATCATTTAAAGCAAATCCTTTAACCATATATTCTTTTAAAACTTTAGTTGCCCATATTCTAAATTCAGTTGCTTTTTTTGAATTAATTCTATATCCAACAGCAATAATAGCATCTAAATTATAATGCAACACATTATATTTCTTACCATCACTGGCAGTTGTTAAGAATTTCTTAACAACTGAATTTTTCTCTAATTCACCTTCATCAAATATATTTTTTAAGTGCATTGAAATATTATTTTTAGTTGTATCATAAAGATTAGCCATTAAATCTTGGCTCATCCATATATCTTCATTTTGAATATTAACATCAACTTTTACATTACCATCTTTTGATACATATATTATCATATTATTTTTCATCATATCACCATTTTTCTAACTATTTATTAATTCATAAAATCTTTGTTTATTTTTATCACTTAAAACATTCATTATTTCTTCTTTAAATGCTCTTTTGCTTCTATAGTTAGGATACATTTCTTTTAACATATCAAAGATAAAATCATCAGAATTATCAAGATCTTTCATTATTCTAATATAACGACATAATCCATAATATGAGTTTCTGTCTGATACTCTTTTTGACGATTCAATTATTTGGTTTCTGTAGAAATTTAATAGTTCTTCACTATATTTATCCTTTAATATATCTTGATATCTTGCTAAGTCAAATATATTATGATTTTTCTTTAATAGTTCAAATAATTTATCAATTTCATTTTCTTCAGCATAAATTTCTTCTAGCAGATAAACATTATTTGGTTTTATTTTAGATATTATTTTTTCTTTTAAAATTTCCCATTCTGGTTCACTGCACATATCTTTTAGTTCTTTATATCTTGTAAAACTAGATGTTTCTATAATAACCTCAGGTAATATTTTCTTCTTTTCTTCTAGTCTATTATATTCATCATAAATATCTAGCAACTTATCATAAGCCATCTCTTTTCTTACATGATTTCTAACATCTTCTTTTAAAATTCTTATTACTTCATCAATTTCATTATTACTTTTTAGATACTTAATTAACAATTCCTTTACTCCATAATAGTCTATATTTTCATAACACATTTTTATAGCATCATTTTTATCAATAAAATCATAGGTTAATGAAATTTTATCTAATGTTTGACTAATAAATATTCCATAAGTACTTAATTCGATTTCATCTAATATTTTAACAACTTTAATAGCAGAATCTTTATCATGGACATAAAGAATAAATGCATGTAGTGGAGAATCAGAAAAATCATCTAATACATTATTTGATGCTATATCTCTAGTATAATCTAAGAAGATATCAAAATATTTGTAATTATATAAAAGTTTACTAGCACTTTCATTAATTAAATATAATGAATCTTGAAATTCACCATTAGAACCATCCATAAATGTATCTTTTATAAATCTATATGTGTATTTGATTAGTTCAAAAGCATTGTTATATTCTTCATTATCTATAAAATCATCTATGTAATCAGATACATTAGAAATTAAGTCTACAAAGTATCTTCCATTATAATAATTAACAAATCCATTTCTATCACTTATTTTTCTTAGTTTATAATGCATTTCATCATATATTTTAGAAAGTTCAGACTTATTTTTTTCTTGTTTTACTTGTTTCTTGTTTGGAACTTCTAATTCCGAAATGTCATTTTCTTCTAGATAATAAAGAACAGCAGCAATATGTTTACACATATATTCACCATCTTCTGAATATGGACATGAACAATAAAAATTATTTAATTCTTTATCATTTACTCTTAATTCTATTCTGTATATTTCCGATCCATCAATATAAGCGGTTACTAAATCATCTTGATACCAAATATCTAATATTCTATTTTCTTTATAATAACTTTTTCCACGAGATAAAACATGTGAATCAAAATAATTTTCAAAATCATAATTTCTTAAAAACTTCTTCATAATTCATCTCCTATTCAAATTCAATATTATTATCTTTGCACCAATTTATAGCAAGTTCTTTATACTTTTGATTTCTATAATTGTACCAATCATCAATAATATCAAAATTAATACAAGTATCTTTAAACCTTCTAAAGACACCTCTACCATTTAGAGAAATATATAATTGGTTTTGTAATCTTGTATCTTCAATAGTTTCTGCAAAATCTTCCATCATTTCATATTCGTTAATATCATATCTAGTAGGTAGCATAATAGATTTTTCAAATAGTTCATCTAATTCATCTTCATTTAAGTTTTCAATCTCTCCAATATTAGACATAAATATTTCTTCAGTATCTGGATTATAATAATATTCTATTTCATCATTTGTAAAGTCTAGGGCATCAATTACTTCAGTTAATTTTACTTTCATAAAAAACGTACTCCTTTCAAAAAGTCCTTGATAATTAAATTATACCAAAAAAAGTTGAGTTTTTCTCAACTTTCACAGTATTTTATATATAATTCATATAATAATTACTCATTATTCCCCATAAAAAATGTATCTCCTTTTTGCACAGTATATGTTTGCATTCTTCACCTCTTAGTTCAGTATATGTATTGTTTTTGTTGGTTTATTCTAAGTATTTAGGTAAATTGTGATATCTTTTCTTGTCCTATTTACATATCTTATTAATGAAAGGAGGAAACATATGTTACCAAATTGGAATCATGATGATTGTGATAATGAACGTCCAAGGCCACATCGCCCTAGAGTAATTTTCTGCCTATATCCTACAGGAGCAACTGGTGGAATTACTGGGCCTACTGGTCCTACTGGGGCAACAGGAGCTACCGGGGCAACTGGTGCAACGGGTCCTACAGGGCCTGCTGGTAGTGGACTTACTACTTTAGGATATTTCCCTGATTATGCTTCTTTTATTGCTGCTCATCCAACAGGCAACCCAGGTGATACTTATGTTGTTGGTGGTACTGTCTATATGTGGGATGTTACAACAAATAGTTGGGCTGCTACTCCTATTATTCCTGGGCCTACCGGTCCTACAGGAGTTACAGGCCCTACGGGTGCTACTGGGGCTACAGGTGCAACGGGTGCTACTGGAGCAACGGGTGCTACTCCAAATTTAGCTATTGGAACTGTTACTACAGGTGCTCCTGGTGCAACAGCAACAGCAAGTATCACAGGAACTAGTCCTAACTTTTTCCTTAATTTGATTATTCCTCAAGGTCCTACAGGAGCAACAGGTGCTACTGGTGGAACCGGAGCTACTGGTGGAACTGGACCTACTGGTCCTGCAGGTGTTACTGGTCCTACCGGTCCTACCGGGGCAACTGGTGCTAGTGGTATTACTGGTCCTACTGGTCTTAGTGTTACGGGACCTACTGGTCCTACAGGAGCAACAGGTGCTGCTGGGGCTACTGGTGCTACGGGAGAAACTGGCCCTACTGGTCCTAGTGTTACTGGCCCAACTGGCCCTACTGGTCCAACGGGAGCAAGTGGTGCTACTGGAGCTACAGGTGATGTTGGTCCTACCGGTCCTAGTGTTACTGGCCCAACTGGCCCTACTGGTCCAACGGGAGCAAGTGGTGCTACTGGAGCTACAGGTGATGT
>CALVSS010000091.1 GCA_944359095.1 uncultured Bacilli bacterium
AAATTCGACCAAGTATTAATGCTTGATAGTAAAATAGGAAGTCCTTATCTTACTAATGTTACTGTAGAAGGTAAAGTTATTAAAAACGGTAAACAAAAGAAAATAACTGTCTTCAAATACAAATCAAAAGATAGATCTAACCGTAAGAAACAAGGACATAGACAACCTTATACAAAAATCCAAATTACTAAAATCAATGGTTAATTATGATTCAAGTAAAAGTAGAAAAAGATCATGCAAAATATCAAAAAGTAACAATATTAGGTCATGCTATGTACGATGATTATGGAAAAGATATCGTATGTGCAGCAGCAAGTAGTATTGTTATAACAACAGTAAATGGTATTTTAGCACTAGATAAGGGAAGTCTAAGTTATATGGTTAGTAAAAAGGGTATGACTATCGATATTAAAAATGAAGATAGTACAACACAATTACTAGTCGGAAATATGGTTAGTCTTTTAAAAGAGTTGGAACAAAATTATCCAACGAATATTGAAGTAAAGTAAGGAGGAGAATTATGAAGTTTTTAAAATTAGATATCCAATTATTTGCTCACCATAAAGGGCAAGGTTCAACATCTAATGGTCGTGATTCTGCAGGACGTAGACTAGGAGCAAAAGCTGCTGATGGTAAGTTCATAACAGCAGGTTCTATTATATATCGTCAACGTGGAACTAAAGTTTTTCCAGGAACTAACGTACGTCGTGGAAAAGATGATAGTTTATTCGCAACAGTTGATGGAATTGTTAAATTTGAACGCTTAGGAAAAGATAAAAAGCAAGCTTCAGTTTATCCAGTAGGAGAATAAAATAGGAACCGCAAGGTTCTTTTTTTATATATAACTTTCTTTTAACAATAAAATATGATAAAATAAAGGCAACTGAGGTGATGATATGGATAATAAAATAAAAGTAAAAGTACCAAATCAAGGACAATTAGAAATCGAAGTATTAGATATTTTTAATGTAGCAGACTATGAAGGAAAAGATTATATCTTATATACTTTAGGAGAAGAAGTAGATAGTGATCATGAAAAAGCCTATGTATCTATTTTAAAAGGAGATAATAATAATTATTCTTTATTGGAAATAACAGATCCTAAAGAATGGGAACAAGTTCAATTAGCAATCAATGAAGAACTTTCTTTAGAAGGTGATGAAAATGAATAATTCAGATAAAGTTTATATAACAATGATACAGGATAGTATTAAGTCTTTAACTAAAAAAATAGAAGAGTTAGAAGTAAAAAATAATGGTGTAAAATCAATACTAGATTCAACAACAGTAAAAATTAATGGCTTAAAACTAGAAGTTCAACAATTAGCACAAGAATTAAAAAATTATGAATCTAGAATGAATTTATCAGAGAAAAAAGAAGAAAAGCTAGATAATCTAGATGAAAAAGCTACTAAAATATTGAATAAAGTAGCAACTCATGAAGAAAAAATAAAAGAGCTCCAGCAACTAAAAAATAATTTAAAAACAGCAAGAGCCAAAAGAAAGATTGATAAACAAATTGAACATCAACAAACAATAATTAGACTACTACAAAAAGCTAATACAACGATTGATATCAGACAAAAGGTAATTATGTTACCAAAATATTATGTCACTAAGAAAAAAGATAGATTATTAAATATAGCCAAGGCAAGAGTAAATTTAAATGCTGAAAAAATAGAAGATCTTAATATGATGAAAAAGGCATTAAATGAAAATAGTATCATAGACCAAGTAAAATCAGTAATCTATGATATTAAAGGAGTGTACTATCTTAAAAGATTCAATTATTCTAAAGAAGTATTAGCAAGAATGAAAAATTCTAATTCTATGGTTAATCTATATGGTGCTAATGCCATTACTTTAGGTAAAAAAGCTATCAATAAATTAAGAAAGAAAAGCGAAAAGAAAGAAGAAACAGCTCTTGATTTAGTTAATGAAAATAAAAATGAAGGACAAGAGCCGTTATTACCAGTAGTAGTACGTTAATAACAAGAAAGGAGAAGAGTATATATGTTCGTAGATGAAGTAGAAATTAGAGTAGAAGCTGGAAACGGAGGAGACGGTTGTACAGCTTTTAGACGTGAAAAATTTGTACCAATGGGTGGACCTTATGGTGGAAATGGTGGACACGGTTCTGATATAATTTTTAAAGTAGATGAAGGATTACATACTCTTCTAGACTTAAGATATCAAAAACTAATTAAAGGAAAAAAAGGGGAAAACGGAAGAGGAAAAAATCAACATGGAAAAGGTGCAGAACCTACCATTATTAAAGTTCCCCAAGGAACAGTAGTAACAGATTTAGATACAGGATTAATTATTGCTGATTTATCTAAAAAAGGTCAAGAAGAAGTTATTGCTAAAGGAGGTCGTGGAGGAAGAGGGAACACGGCATTTAAAACCCAAACAAATACTGCTCCCGATTATTCTGAAAATGGAGAAGAAGGGGAAAAGAAAAATTTAAAAGTAGAAGTTAAAATGTTAGCTGATGTTGGACTAGTTGGACTTCCAAGTGTTGGTAAAAGTACAATTATTTCTATGGTATCAAGATCAAAACCAAAGATTGCAGCTTATCATTTTACTACCTTAACCCCTAATTTAGGAGTTGTAAAAGCAAGTGACGGAAGAAGCTTTGTTATGGCAGACCTTCCAGGGTTGATTGAAGGAGCCAGTGAAGGCGAAGGCCTTGGAGATAAATTCCTAAAACACATAGAAAGAACAAAAGTAATTGCTCATGTCATTGATATGAGTGCTAGTGAAATGAGAGATCCATATGAAGACTATATCTTAATCAATAAAGAGTTAGAGGCATTTAATGAAAAACTAATGAAAAAGCCTCAGATTATCATAGCCAATAAAATGGATCTTCCAAACGCTAAAGAACAATTAGAAAAATTCAAACAAAAAATAGGAAAGGATATAGAAATATACGAAGTATCTGCCGCAACTAATCAAGGTCTACAAAAAGTAGTGGATCGTCTAGCTGATTTAGTAGATGAAGTGCCAAACAATCCACTATATGATGATTCACAAATCGAAAGCCATGTCCTATATAAATTCAAAAAAGAAGAACCATTTACTATTACTAGAGATGATGATGGTACCTGGGCTATTCAAGGAAAAGAAGTAGAAAGAATATTCAAAATGACAAAATTCTCATCAGATGAAGCAGCCTATAAATTTGCTAAAAAGTTATCACGAATGGGAATTGATCAAAAACTAGAACAACTAGGTGCTGAAGAAGGAGATCAAGTAAGAATATTAGATTTCTATTTTGATTATAGAAAATAAAAAAGAAAATCTACAAGTTATACAACAATAGAAAGAACAGTCTAATAAGACTGTTCTTTGGTTTCATAGAATTGTTATAATTATAAATCAAAAGAAAATATCAACTTTCCTGTCAATTAGTCTACACTTATAAAAATGTAGACTAAGAAATTATTGAAGAAGAACAATTTTTGCGATATAATCAAAGTAAGATAAAAATAAAGGATGAGGTATTATGATGAATGTTGAATTTTTAAAAGAAAATGGAGTAAATGTAGATCAAAGTCTAGAGTTATTCGGAGATATGGAAACATACAATGATACGATTGGAGAGTTTATTTTAGGTGCCTCTTCTAAATTGCCAAGATTAGAAGAGTATAAAAATGCAAAAGACATGAATAATTATGCAATCTATGCACATTCTTTAAAAAGTG
>CALVSS010000092.1 GCA_944359095.1 uncultured Bacilli bacterium
AAAAAATAATGGATGGAAATGAAGCTTGTAGTTATGTATCATATAACTTTACTGAGGTAGCAGGTATTTATCCTATAACACCAGCTTCTCCAATGGCCGAATTAACAGATAAATGGGCAAATGAAGGTAAGAAAAACTACTTCGGTATGCCTGTAAAAGTAGTAGAAATGGAGTCAGAAGCAGGAGCTGCTGGAATGGTTCACGGTTCTCTTCAAGCAGGATGCTTAACTACGACATACACAGCTAGTCAAGGATTATTATTAATGATTCCTAACATGTATAAAATAGCCGGAGAATTATTACCATGTGTAATTAATGTAGCTGCTAGATCTTTAGCAACCCATGCTTTATCTATTTTTGGAGATCATCAAGATATTTACGCAGTAAGGGGAACAGGATTTGCTATGCTAGCATCCTCATCAGTACAACAAGTAATGGATTTAACAGGAGTAGCACACTTATCAGCAATTAAAGGTAGAGTACCATTTGTCAACTTTTTCGATGGCTTTAGAACCAGTCACGAACTACAAAAAGTAGAAGTAATTGACACAGACAAACTAAAAGATTTAATTGATACTAAAGCTCTACAAGAATTTAGAGATAGAGCCTTAAATCCAGACAATCCAGTAACAAGAGGAACATCCCAAAATGAAGATATTTATTTTCAAGCAACAGAAGTAAGAAATACATATTACGATAAAGTACCAGACATTGTAAATGAATATATGCAAGAAATAAATAAAATAACAGGAGAAAATTATGCTCCATTTAACTATTATGGAAGTGAAACTGCCAATAAAGTAATTGTAGCCATGGGAAGTGTTTGTGAAACCATCAAAGAAACCCTAGAATATTTAGGTAAAAAAAGAAATGATTTAGGACTATTAGAAGTCCACTTATACCGACCATTTAGTGCTAAATATTTCTTAAAAGCCCTACCAAAATCAGTAAAGAAAATTGTCGTATTAGATAGAACCAAAGAGCCAGGATCAGCAGGAGAGCCCCTTTATCTAGATGTTGTAAAAACTATCAAAGAAGTAGAAGGAAAAGTAAAAGTATTAGGAGGACGTTATGGACTTTCTAGTAAAAATACAACTCCCGCTATGATCAAAGGAATCTATGATTACATGGATAAAAAAGAAGCTCATACAAACTTTACTGTAGGAATCACAGACGATGTTACCAATCTATCTATTGATTATGATAGAGACTTTAAACTACCATCTCAAAACGTAGAATTCTTAATTTATGGATATGGTAGTGACGGTATGGTAAGTGCTTGTAAAGATATCATGAAGTTAACGGGAACTTATACAAGAGCCTACGTTCAAGGATATTTCCAATACGATTCTAAAAAATCCGGTGGAATTACCATGTCTCATTTAAGAATGGGAAATAAACCAATAAGATCTGCTTACTATGTAGAAAATCCAACTATGGTCGTATGTACCAAAGAATCATATCTACAAAAATTAAAAATGTTAGATAAAATTAAAAAGAATGGTATTTTCTTACTAAATACAAGTAAAACAAAAGATGAAGTCTTAAAAGAAATGACTTCTCACGATAAAACAATCCTACAATCAAGAAATATAAAATTTTATATTGTAGATGCAAGTAGAATAGCAATGGATAATGGCCTAAATGGTAAAATAAGTGCTATTATTGAAACTCTAATATTTAAACTAGGTAAAATTATGGACTTTGACTTTACCGTTCAAAAAATAAAAGAAAGTATTGCCGTAAAATTTGCTAATAAAAGTGGTGGCGTTGTAGAGAAAAACATAAAAGCTATAGATTGTAGTATCAATAGTTTAGTTCAAGTAAAATTACCTGTTGTCGACTATGTAGAAGAATTTCCAAAGAAAAAAGATATGTTTGAACTTATTAGTAGTATGGAAGGAGATAAATTACCAGTAAGTAGTTTCCTTAAATCTCCAGATGGAACATTTGAACCAGGTACAACGAAAAGAGAAAAAAGAAATATTTCTGATATTGTTCCATGTTTCAATAGCGAAAACTGTATTTCTTGTAATTTATGTTCTCTAGTATGTCCTCATGCTGTAATAAGACCATTCTTATTAGACGAAAAAGAAGTAATGGATGCTCCAGACAGTTTAAGAGAAAAATTAATACCAGCAAACATTAAAGATCAAAACTTAATGTATACGATTGGTATTAGTGTTCCAGATTGTACTGGTTGTGGCTTATGTGAAAATATCTGTCCTGGTAAAAAAGGTGCTAAAGCCTTAATTATGAAAATAAAAGAAGAATTAAATGAAGAAGAGATAAAAACTGAATACGAATATTTATTTAATGAAGTAACAGAAAAAAATGTAATGCCAACAACAACAGTAAAAGGAAGCCAATTTAGAACTCCAAAATTCGAATTTTCTGGTGCCTGTGCTGGTTGTGGAGAAACTCCATATCTAAAACTATTAACTCAATTATTTAAAGATAGAATGATTATTGCTAACGCGACAGGATGTTCATCTATTTATGGAGCATCAACACCATCAACACCATATTCCGTACCATGGGCAAACTCTTTATTTGAAGATAATGCAGAATTTGGTTATGGAATGAAAATTGCTGATGATACTGTAAAAGCAAGAATTAAAAATCTAATCAAAGAAAATATAAAGGATGTAAAAAAATCACAGCAAGAAACCTATAAAAATTATGTAGAAAATATTACCCCAGAAACAGCAGATGAATTACTAAAAATTATTGATGAAACAAAGATTAAAGAATTATTACCATTAAAGAACTTTATTAAACCTAAATCAGTATGGATGATAGGTGGAGATGGTTGGGCTTATGATATTGGTTATAATGGTATTGACCATGTTTTAGCAAATAAAGAAAACGTAAATATTTTAGTATTAGATACAGAGGTATATTCTAATACAGGTGGACAAGCATCAAAATCAACAAGAACAGGAGCAGTTGCTAAATTCGCATCCGCTGGAAAACAAACAGCGAAAAAAGACTTAGCAAAAATAGCATTAACATACCCACATGTATATGTTGCAACAATATCTTTAGGAGCTAACCCTGGACAAGCAGTAAAAGTATTACAAGAAGCAGAAAGATATAACGGACCATCCCTTATTATTGCTTACGCTCCATGTATTGCTCAAGGAATTATCAAAGGAATGAAAAACTCAATCAACGAAGAAAAAGAAGCAACTCATTCAGGATATTTCCCAATCTTCCATTACAATCCAGAAACAAAAGAATTTAAAATGGATAGTAAAGGAGACTTCTCAAGATATGAAGAATTTATCCTTGGAGAAGATAGATATCATTCCCTAGAAAAAATATCTAAAAACTCAAAACAACTATTAACTCAAAATAAAGAAAATGCCAAAGAACGATATGAATATTATGAATCTTTAGCAGAGCAAACAAAAAAAGAATAATATAACAAAAAAAGAAGACATCGGCAAATGTCTTCTTTATTTTTAATCTAAGAGGTTGCACCCCCTGAAGGGCAACCTCTAAAAAGAATAAAAAGGGGTTGGCTAGTGTGATACTAGCGACCAATTCGCCTAATTCCGAATTGGTAGTTCCTATACTAACCGAAAGT
>CALVSS010000093.1 GCA_944359095.1 uncultured Bacilli bacterium
AAAACAGTTTTGGCATAAAAATAGATAGGACTTGATAGTCCTACCTAATTTTTGTCATGTTCTATCTGAACTGTAACCCTTTTTTCTCTTTATTTTATATATTTTTTGATGATTTTATTACTTTTTTCTATTTTTTTATTATTATTTGTTCTTAAAATAATATTGTTTAATATGTTAGCTGTACTTTTTAATTCGTTATTATCTGAATGGGTGAAAATAAAAAAATCTAAATATTTATTTAAGTAGTAGAATTCTTCTTTACTTCCATATTGACAAAAAGTATTGTAGATATAATTTGTATCATTATGAAAATAGGCATCTTCCATTTGTTTTCTTTCATCAAATAATTGTTCTAACAATAAGCATAATATTACATTTTTAGAATAAGCATTTGTGTTGTAGTCTTCATCGAAAAAAATTCTTCTGTTTAATACTTCTGTATATCCTTCATTTAGTCCTGTAAAAAGGTGCTTCCTTTTAAAACCGTTTAGATAGCTATCTTTATGAGATGCCATATGAAGCATTTCATGAGATAGGCTAGCTGTAGTTGTATATTTTATTATATTTCTTTTTTCATCATAAATTCCGTGTACGTTAGAAAGTGACATCCTCATTTTTCTACATTTTAATGTTTTAATATTTGTTGCATATGAATCTATATTATTATTGTCTAAATATTCTAATAGTTGATTTAACATTGCTTTTATTTCTTTTTTAGTAGATGATTTTGTGATTGTATTTATCACTTCTTGTTTTAAATTGATATCTATATTTTTGTATTTCTGATGTGGAAGTTTACTTTCTTTTGTTTTTTCACAAGCGTAATCATACATCTCTTGTATGGAAATTCTAAGCATTTTATAATTTTCTAATTCTTTTTCTTCATCTGTAAATAATTTATGTATGTTCATTTTTTTCACCGGATATTATTATAGCTTAGATTTTATACTTTTAAAAGTCTTAATTCTTTTTTTACATTTTATAAAAATATGATATAGTTATAAGTGTAAGGTGGTACTATGAAAAACGATAGAATTGTTTCTGATATTAATTTAGGGTTAACTACAAAACAAGTTATGATGAGAAAAGATCAAGGACTTGTTAATTTTAATACTTCTGCTACTACGAAAAGTGTAAAAGAAATTATTGTTGACAATGTTTGTACTTTATTTAACATTATCAATATTGTTTTAGCTTTTGCTGTTATATGTGTTGGGTCTTTTAAAAATTTAACTTTTATGACTATTATTATTTTAAATACGTTAATTAGTATTGTTCAGGAATTACGAAGTAAGAAAACTTTAGATAAATTACAGGTCTTGTCTAGTTCTAAAGTTACTGTGATTCGTGATGGTAAAAAGGAAAAAATTGATATTAATGAAATTGTATTAGATGATATTTTATCGTTAGAAATAGGTAATCAGGTTGTTGTAGATAGTATTGTTAGAGATGGGGAAGTAGAGGTTGATGAGTCTTTTATTACGGGGGAATCAGATACTGTTTTTAAGAAAAAAGGGGATATGTTAGTTTCTGGTAGTTTTATTGTTAGTGGAAAAGTAATTTGTCAAGTGGTTCATATTGGTTTTGATAATTATACGGCTAAAATTAGTAGTGATACTAAATATATTAAACCTGTGTCTTCGGAAATTATGCGTAGTTTAAATAAAATTGTTTCTACGATTTCATTCTTAATTGTTCCTGTTGGTATGTTTTTGTTTGCTAGACAAATGTATTTAAAAGATAATACTTTTTCACAAGCTGTTGTTAGTACTGTTGCTGCTCTTATTGGTATGATTCCTGAAGGTTTGGTTTTACTTACTAGTACAGTTTTAGCTGTTAGTGTTATTCGTCTTTCTAAAAGAAAAGTATTGGTTCAAGATTTATATTGTATTGAGACTCTAGCTAGAGTAGATACTATTTGTTTAGATAAAACTGGTACTATTACTGAGGGGTCTATGGAAGTTGTTGATGTTATTTCTAAAAATTCTAATGTAGATGATGTTTTAGCTAATTTAAATTTTTCTTTGGATGAGAGTAATCCGACCGCTTTAGCTTTAAAAGATAGGTTTCATAAGTTGTCTAGTTTTCATTTACAAGAGAAGATTCCTTTTTCTTCTAGTAGAAAGTATTCTGGGGCTATTTATGATGAGGGTGCTTATTTTGTTGGTGCTCCTGAATTTTTATTAAAAAAGAAATTTCAGGATTATCAAGAAGAGATTAATCATTATGTTAAAGATTATCGGGTTTTAGTATTAGTTCAAGCTAAAGATAAAAATTTACATGATTTTGTTGTATTGGGATATATTTTATTACAAGATAAAATTCGTAAAGAAGCTCCTGATACTCTTCAGTATTTTAAAAAGCAGGGTGTTCATATTAAAATTATTTCAGGAGATAATCCAGATACTGTTTATGGTATTGCACTTAGAGCTGGACTTCCTAATTCTATAAAAAAAATCGATGCTAGTAAATTAAAAAGTGATCAAGATATTTTAGAGGCAGTGGAAGAGTATGATGTTTTTGGAAGAGTTAGTCCAGAACAGAAGAAAAAGTTTATTTTAGCTTTGCAGTCTTTAGGTCATGTTGTTGCAATGACTGGAGATGGTGTTAATGATGTTTTGGCTTTGAAAGAAGCTGATTGCTCGATTGCTTTAGCTAATGGTAGTGATGCTAGTAAAAATGTTAGTCAATTAGTTCTTTTGGATTCTAATTTTTCTTCTATGCCTTGTGTTGTAGCAGAGGGGAGAAGAACAATTAATAATATTGAAAGAAGTGCTTCTTTGTTTTTGGTTAAGACTATTTATGCTACTATTTTAGCGATTGGATTTATTTTTGTTGAAATTCCATATCCATTTATTCCTATTCAACTTACTTTAGCTAGTGTTGTTACGATTGGAATTCCATCTTTTGTTTTGGCATTGCAGCCAAATCATGATAGGGTAAAGAAAGGCTTTTTGGTTCATGTATTGAAAAGAGCTTTTCCTCCAGCAATTACTATTGTTTTAAATATTTTTATTGTTATGATGGCTAGTAGTCTGTTAGGCTTTAGTTATGAAGAGACTTCTACTTTATCGGTTGCAGTTACTGGATATACTTCATTTATTTTACTTTATAAAACTTGTCAACCGTTAAATCCGTTAAGAACAATTTTGTTTATTACTATGTTTATTGCTTTTGTATTTGGCTTTTCACTTAAGAATTTATTTTCTTTTGCTCATTTTAATTGGGTTATGATTTCTGTTATTGTTGTTTGTATTATTATGTCTCATCAATTATATTCTTTAGTAGAGGAGACAGAGAATAATGTTTTAGATTATTTAGAAAGGAAAAGAAAAAAGAAAACAGTAGGTTAGTTTTCTTTTTTTCTTATGTTCCGGGATAGGAACAGGATAAAACCACCCGCTATGCGGGTGAGACCTGAAAAAGCGATAGCGTTAAGAGAAAAATAAATCCT
>CALVSS010000094.1 GCA_944359095.1 uncultured Bacilli bacterium
CTCACCTATTTAAAAATAAAATGGATGATATTGTTAATATGATGAATCATTTAAAATAGTTATTTATAATAAAAAAAGACTTTTTCAAGTCTTTGGGTACCTAATTGGGTACCTAAATTATATTTTAAAGGTCACAAACCCTTTGATATCAACAAAGAGTGGAGCCTTGCGGCTCCTTCAGGGGGTTCGGTTGAATATACTCTCACATTTAAACACCGTGAGAGATATCGGCGTGATATATATCACGCATTTTAATCATAAAGTAATTTTGGTAAAAAGTCAATTGCTATTGCAAAAATATTTTTAAGGTTTACATTGAGAATTTTTTTAAAACTTATATTCATATTGATATGACAATATATCTAGATTGAATGACTCAAAAAAAAGTTTTGCTTCTGGTGTAAAGTTATATACTTTTATTTCCATTCGATCACATTTTTCTTCTTTTCCTTTTTCTATCATAGCTTGATATAGTTTAGTACCTATTTTTTTCCTTCTCGCTTCTTTTTTTACATATAATTTCTTAATTTTTAATACTCTTTTATCTCTATAAGCAATATCTATCATCGTAGAGGTAACTTCTCCTTCAATAAAACCTAACATATTTTTGTCTTCTTCATAAACTAATAATATTTTTAATTGATGGGGATTACATAAATTATAGAATTCTTGTTTTTGATAGACATTTTTTATATCAAAAATATCGGGTCTATTTCTTGTATATATTTTAGCAAAGTCTCTAAAGGTATGGATAAATTCTGAATATTCTTTTTCTTCTAAATGTCTAATTACCCAATCCTTTTTCTTTTCTTTTTCATGCCATAATAAATAGATTGGTTGTTCTTTATTTTTTGTTCCTAATATAATAAATAAAGTATTTTTTAAATCTTTTATTAACTTTCTTATCTTTTCTTCTATTTCTATTATATCTTGGTCTTTAATAACTGCAAAAATATATTTTTTTTCTTCTAATGTAGATTGTCTTAATAACTGATTCATTAATCCCGTTATATTTTCATAGTGACCTAGTCCTTCTGGTAAAAAAGAATATCCTTTAATTTCTTCTTGTTCATTTAGTTTTTTTATTATTTTTTCTTGAAAGTCATCTATATTTGTTTTACCTGGTATTAGGTTTTCTTTTGTAAAAGTTGAAAATAAATTATGTTTTTGAATTACTTCTTCGTCTAAACTTTTTATTTCTAATGTAATTATAGTATCATATTCTTCTTGTAGTACTTCTTTAATTTCTTTGCTATGTTCTGGTCCTTTTAAATAAAGTTTTTCTTTTATTAATGTTAATACATCGTCTACTGACTTTATTTTATTACTCATACTATCACCCAATATTTAAGATTTCATTATTATTATATCTTTCTTTCTTCTTCTAAACAATAGATAATAAATAAAAAGGATAAACTAAGTTTGTTTATCCTTTAGTAATAGAGTCTATTAATTTTATTTTTAGTGGATCATTATCTGTTTCTTTATTTAAAAGATATTCTTTAGAATCTTTTTTTGCTTGTAGTAAGATTTTATAGTCTGACCTTATATTAGCAATTTTAAATGACATATCTCCACTTTGTTTTGTTCCAAATAAATCTCCATGACCACGTAGTTTAAAGTCTTCTTCACTGATTTTAAAACCATCATCTACTTGTTCCATGATTTTTAATCTTTCTGTATCACTATCACTAATTAAAATACATTGAGATTTAGAACTTCCTCTTCCTACTCTTCCACGTAATTGGTGTAGTGTTGATAAACCAAAACGATTAGCATCAAAGATTACCATCGTTGTTGCATTTGGAACATCTACTCCTACTTCGATTACTGTTGTTGAAATTAGTATTTGAATTTTATTTTCAGAAAATTGTTGCATAATCATGTCTTTAGCAGCACTTGCCATTTTACCATGAACAATATCTATTTTATAATGGTCTTTAAATGCTAATTTCATTTGGTCTTTTAGTTTATATACTGTGGTTAAGTCTGAATTTTCACTTTCTTCAATTAGAGGAGCAATTACATAGACTTGATGATTTTGTTTTAATTCTTTATACATCATTTCTAATACATCTTTAATTTCATTATTCTTTTTTACTACTGTTGTTATTTTTTGTCTTCCTTTTGGGCGCTCTTTTATTGTTGATACATCCATATCACCAAAAATAGTTAATGCATATGTTCTTGGAATTGGGGTTGCACTCATATATAAAACATCTGGTTTTTTACCTTTATTTTGAAGGTTAGCTCGTTGATGTACTCCAAAACGATGTTGTTCATCGGTAATTACTAAACCTAGGTTGTGATATTCTACTTCTTCTTGAATTAAGGCATGGGTTCCTACAATCATACTGATAGTACCATCTTTTAATTCTTCATAAATTTTTTGTTTATCTTTTTTAGGAGTAGATCCTGTTAATAAAGCTATTTTAATATCTGTATCTTTTAGAAAATTTTCTAGATTATGAAAGTGTTGGGTTGCTAAAATCTCGGTTGGTGCCATTAAAGCACTTTGGAAACCACTTAAATGATTGGCAATCATAGCTAAAAAGGCAACTATTGTTTTACCGCTTCCAACATCCCCTTGTAATAGTCTATTCATTCTATGATTTGCTTCTAAGTCAGTAACTATTTCTTTCGTGGCAGTCAATTGATCATTTGTTAATTCAAAAGGAAGATGCTTTATAAATTCTTGTAGTTTGTCATGATCTATTTTTCTTTCTAATCCTTGTTTTTTCTTTTTATTTTCTAATTTAAGATAATTAATCTTAAACATAAAAGCAAATAATTCTTCGTATTTTAAACGTATTGTTACTTCTTTTAATTTTTCTTCTGTTGAAGGATTATGTATTAAGTTTAGAGAAGTTTTTTTATTTGAAAAGTGATATCTTTCTATATATTCTTCTGGAATATAATCTGGTATTTCTTTTCCAAATTGTAATAAAGCCATATTAATATATGTTGAAATATTTTTATTGGTAAGACCACTTGTTGCGTGATATACTGGTTCTATTTTTACTTTATTTGATAAGGGTTCTAATTTAATATCTGCGGCGGTAATTACATTTTTTTTCTTATCTAATTTACCTATTACTGTGACTCCTGTCCCTACTACTAGTTGATTTTTTAAAAAGGCTCGGTTAAAAATAGATACTCCTACTACTCCTGATGGAGTTACTAATCTAAAATTCATTTTATTTAGACCAGCTTTAAAGCGCATTAAAATAGGAATACTTTCTACTCTTCCATCAATTACTATTTTTCCTCCAGCTTCTACGTCTAGTAAGTTATCTCTTTCTAATATTTCATAACGAAATGGATAATGTGTTACTAAATCTGCT
>CALVSS010000095.1 GCA_944359095.1 uncultured Bacilli bacterium
TGGACTTGATTCTGGATGGGAGTGGAAATCTAATCCAAGTGGATATAGCCCCCTCATTAAAGCAATTCAAAAGAAATATAATCTGCCAGAAAACGGAGTAGTAGGACCATCTACTTGGCAAAAAATGATATCCTGGGTAGAAAGTTTAGAATAATGTAAAGCAAAAGTTAACACAGAAATGACAACTAAAATAAAAAAAGTACGGAAAAAATAGGAAAAAAATATAACCCATGCTATAATATAAATAAGTAGTAAGGAAAAGGGATTTGGTATGCAGCTTAATAAAAAGATAAATTTAATTAATAAAATGTTAAAAAAGAAGAAAGAAACACCTATAGTAGAATTAAAAATAACGAACTATAATAATTCTAACTTTTATCTAGCTTTAGTATATACAAATGTGATAGATAAATTTAAGGTGTTATATATTCCTCTAGATGTAGTAGACAATAATAAAATAGAGGAATATAGTTGCTATCAATTCATAGAAGTAAAAAGTGTAATTTATATTATAGATCAAATAAAAAAAGGAATATTAAAGTATAAGGATAAATCTGCGAGAGATAAAAGAAATAAAAATATCACAAGTTATGATATAGAAATAGATACTTATATCAATAACGAAGTAGTAGATTTTCATATGACTAGATATCTACCTAAGGAATGGAAATTCTTCTTTGAAACGATTGTAATGTTATTTGAACATGCACCCAATATTATGAGTGAGTTAGCAACAGAATTATTATCTGTAGTTATGAATACGAATGAAGTGATTGATTATCAAGCATCCCTAAACTGTGACTTAAACAAGTCTGATTTAACAAGATATTTTCCATCATTAAGAAATGAAAAAGAAAGAAAAACAGGAAAAATTACTTATCTAGAACAAGTAAATGGAAAATATTATGGTATCATGGAAGGCCACTTATATGTAATTGAATATAGTAAAAATCAAAGACTAATAAATATCTTTTGTGATAAAAAAGATATGGTCTTTAGTAATTATACCTATCAATTATTAATGGCTATTAAAAACGAGGAAGAAGAAAAATTCTATAAAATTAAAATAAAAGATAATAAAAATACTTATTATTACTTATGCTTAGGATTAGAAAAATCAAAATTAAAAATAATTAGACACAATAAACTAGCAACCTTATCAATAGACAAAATATCAAAAGATAATATTACAATATTAGAAGATAAAAACAATAAATTAAAAGAAAAGTTAGAGGAGTCCTAAAAAGACTCTTTTTAATAAAATATTTTTAGCACTCAAACTTGACAATTGCTAATTATAGTGCTATAAATAACTTGTATATAAAAGGAGATGTTAAAATGAAGAAGAAAGCATTTAAATCAGAATCTAAAAGATTGTTAGATTTAATGATTAATTCTATTTATACAAATAAAGATATCTTTTTAAGGGAGTTAATATCTAATGCAAGTGATGCTATTGATAAATTATATTATCGCTCTCTAACAGATAAAAAGATAAAAGTAAATAAAGACAAACTAGAAATAAAAATTGAATATAATAAGGATAACAGAACTTTAGTAATTGAAGATAATGGTATCGGTATGACAGAAGAAGAACTAGATAAAAATCTTGGTACGATTGCTCAAAGTGGTTCTTTAAACTTTAAAGAAAACATGACGAAAAAAGATAAAGTAGATATCATTGGACAATTTGGTGTTGGTTTTTATTCAGCTTTCATGGTAAGTGATTGTATTGAAGTAGAAACAAAATCTGTTGATAGCGATAAAGCTTATAAATGGATATCTACAGGTGCCGAAGGATACAGTATTGAAGAATGTGATAAGAAGACTAATGGTACTAGAATTTCTCTTCATATAAAAGAAGATACAGAAGATGATAACTATAGTGAATATCTAGAAGAATATCGATTAAAAGAATTAGTAAAGAAATATTCTGACTACATTAGATATCCAATTAAAATGGAAGTAACAAAACATGTATTAAAAGACGAAAAAAAACATGAATATGAAGATAAGAAAGAAATAGAAACTATTAATAGTATGGTACCACTATGGAAAAAGAAAGCAAAAGATGTAACAGAAGAAGAATATAATAATTTTTATACTGATAAGTTTAATGATTTTGATAAACCATTAAAAGTAATTCAAACTTCTGTAGAAGGAATCTGTAGTTATAATGGATTATTATTTATCCCATCTCATGCTCCATATGACTACTATACAAAAGATTATGAAAAAGGTTTAAGTCTATATGCTAGTGGCGTATTAATTATGGAAAAATGTCCAGAACTTTTACCAGACTATTTTAGTTTCGTAAAAGGAGTTGTAGATACAGAAGACTTATCTTTAAATATTTCCAGAGAGATTTTACAAAAATCAAAGAGCCTAAATTTAATTGCTAAAAACATTGAATCTAAAATAAGAAAAGAACTAGAAACCATGTTAAAAGAAGATCGTGATAAATATGTAGAATTCTTTAAAACATTTGGTGTTCAATTAAAATATGGAATTTATAATAATTTTGGTGCTGATAAAGATAAATTAAAAGATTTAATTATGTTCCATTCATCAAAGAAAGATAAATTAATTACTTTAAAAGAATATGTAGACAACATGAAAGAATCTCAAGACAAGATTTATTATGCTTCTGGAGCATCTATTAGTAAGATTGATTCTCTTCCACAAGTAGAACAAGTAAAAGAAAAAGACTACGATATTTTATACTTAACAGATTATGTAGATGAATTTGCTATCACAGCAATTCAAGAATATGAGGGTAAAAAATTTGCTAATGTTGAAAATGGAGATTTGGATTTAGAAACAGAAGAAGAAAAAGAAGAAACGAAAAAAGTAAATGAAGAAAATGAAGACTTACTAAAAGAGATGAAGGAAGAAATCAAAGACGTAAAAGAAGTAAGATTTACTAATAAATTAAAAACTCATCCAGTATGTCTAACTAGTGAAGGTGATGTTTCTATCGAAATGCAAAAAGTATTTGATGCTATGCCAAATGACATGGGAATCAAAGCAAAAACAGTTCTTGAAATTAATGAAAAGCATCCAATTGCTAACAAATTAAAAGACCTTTATAAGAATGATAAAGAAGAATTTAAAAAATATACCAAAATTCTTTACAGTGAAGCAAGAATAATTGCAGGATTACCAATAGATAATCCAACAGAAATATCTAACTTGATTTGTGAAGTAATTTCTAAATAAGAAAAAAAGGCTAATTAGGCCTTTTTTTGTGGCCTTTTTCCAGAAAAAACTTCCACTTTTTATAACAATAAGATAGGAGGTGATTTTATCACAAAATTCTATACT
>CALVSS010000096.1 GCA_944359095.1 uncultured Bacilli bacterium
TTATAAATTAGGTACAATAATTTTATAACACATTCTTTCGCAAACTCAAGATGTGCTATAAAATACTATACATTGTATCACCAAAATTAGAAAGAAAAAGTACAAAAACAATCAAGAAAATAATAAAAAAGAAAGAAATTAATTTCCCAGTATTAATGGATGAAACAGGAGAATTTTTCTCAAAATTTGAAATTATTTCTTATCCAAATACATTCATTGTAAAAGAATCTAAAATTAAATTAGTAATACCAGGAGCAACAACCTATGAGAAATTAACAGATTCTGTGGAAAAAATAAAAAATAGTAAATAAAAAAGTCACAAAGCTTGTTGATGTTTTATGAAAAGATAAGCTATAATAAAAACGGAGGTAAAATTATGTGGTTAGTATTTGCATTAACAACGCTCCTATGTTGGGGAACAGCAGATTTATTTTATAAAATAGGAAATGAAACAAAAGGAAACTATAATCATTTAAAAACTGGATTATTTGTAGGTTTAGTTATGGGTATTCACGCTACAATCTATATGATTGTAAATAAAGTGGACTTTAATTTAGTTGAAGTCATTGAATATCTACCAGTATCACTATTGTATATAGCAAGTATGGTAATAGGATACAAAGGATTAAAATATCTAGAATTATCAATAGCCAGTCCAATTCAAAATACAAGTGGAGTAATTAGTGCATTATTGTTATTAGTATTTTTCCATGAAACATTAAAAATACCAGCATACATTGCATTTATATTAATCTTTATTGGTGTATTATTATTAGGATTAATTGAATCAAAAGAAAATAAAGATAATAGAATTACTCTAAACCAGAGTTTAACAAAGAAAAATATTGTTCTATTAACAATTATTTTCCCATTAGCATATTGTGTTTTAGATGGACTAGGAACATTTTTAGATGGAATATACTTAGATAAATTAAGTCTAATCAGTGAAGATAGTGCTTTAATTGCTTATGAATATACATTTTTAGTTTATGGAATAATTACTTATATTTATTTAAAGATAAAAGGAGAAAAGATTGTAATCAAACAAGAAACATCAAAAATACTTGCAGCAATCTTTGAAACAGCTGGACAATTTACTTATGTATTTGCCATGGCAGGAAATGCTGTAATAACAGCGCCAATTGTAGGATCCTATTGTATCTTATCTTTAATTTGGTCAAGAATATTTTTACATGAAAAATTATCAAAAAAACATTATCTAGCAATATTTTTAGTAATAATTGGAATAATAATTTTAGGTGTATTAGATATTTAAGAGGATGATATATGAATAAGAAAAAAATAGAAATTTTAATAATCATTTTTATAGGAATAATATTAATAACTTTAGGAATTATTTTAATGATTCCCAAAACTCCAAAACTAGATACTTCTGGATATCGCCTAATAAAAAATAGGAAGGTAGAAGTATATAGTAAAGTAAAGGTAAAAGATTTAATAAAGTCAATAGACGGTAAAGTTTTAACAAATAAAAAAATAAATACTGAAAAATTAGGTAAAAAAGAAATAAAATTTGTCTATGAAAATAAAGATGGAAAAGAAAGAACTGGTATTGTAAATCTAGAAGTAGTAGATGAAGAAGAACCATTAATTTGGTTATCTAATTATTATAGCGTTAAAGTAGGTAGTAATTTAAGTTTAGAAGATGATATTCTATGTGCAGATAATTACGACAATAATCCAAATTGTAGAGTAGAAGGTACTTATGACTTAAATACAGAGGGAGAATATCATTTAACTTATATCGCAACAGATAGTAGTAATAATGAAGAAAAAGTAGATTTTACTTTAAATGTATACAATCCAAAACCTGTAGAAAGTAAGGTTGAAACTGAATCAAGCGAACCAGTAGTAACTGCATTTAATGATGTAGTAACAAACTATAAAAATGAACATACAGAAATTGGCATCGATGTTTCAAAATGGCAAGAAGAAATAGACTTCAAGAAAGTAAAAGATGCAGGTGCTAGCTTTGTTATGATTAGAGTAGGTTCACAACAAGGAGTAAATGGAGAATATGTATTAGATCCATATTTTAAAATAAATATAGAAAACGCCCTAAAAAATGATTTAAAAGTTGGAATATATTTTTATTCTTATGCAGATAGCAAACAAGAAGCAATAAAACAAGCAAAATGGGTATTAAAACAACTAGAAGGATACAAAATAAGTTTACCAATTGCCTTTGACTGGGAATGTTACAGCAGTTTTAATCAAATGGAATTAAGTATATTTGGATTAAATCAAGTAGCCGAAAGCTTTTTATCAACAATAGAAAAAAATGGTTACAACGGGATGATTTACGGAAGTAAAAACTATTTAAATAGTATTTGGAAATATCATAATTATGATGTATGGTTAGCTCATTATACAGAAGAAACAGACTATGATTCAGAATATGTAATGTGGCAACTATGCCAAAATGGTATAATAGATGGCATCAATAAAGAAGTAGATATTGATATCCTATATAAAAAGTAAGAGACCAAGTCTCTTTTTTTGTGGCAAAAGAACTCCTATTACATATTTTAAAGTAGAGGTGAAAAAGATGAACGATAAAAAAATAACAGGTGTAGTAGTAGATAGTGGACATGGAGGAAGTGATCCAGGAGCAATTTCAGGTAATTTACAAGAAAAGGATTTTACTTTAGAAGCCGCAAATTATATGGCAAAAAGATTACAAGAATTAGGAATACCAGTAGTATCTATTAAAACAACAGATGAAGACATATCTAGAACAGAACGATTACGAAGAGCAAATGAAGCCTTTAATGGTGATCCCAATGCAATTTTAATATCTAATCACATAAACTCCGGAGGTGGCGAAGGCCAAAGTGTAACAAAATAAATGTATAACAATTAAAGCCTAAATATAGAAAGAAATGAGGAAATGTTATGAATATTAGTTACACTAAACAAGGTGATTATTTATTACCTAATTTGATATTAGAAAATAAAGAACAGTATAATATAAGAAAATATGGATTACTAAGATTAGATTATATTAAAAATAATAAGAAAAGTTTATATATTAAATTACTTATGAATGATGAACTAAATAAATATTTACATGATATAGATGAATTAGTAGAAAATAAAGTAAACGAATTAATAAAGTTACTAGCTGAAAAAGAAAATATAAATGAAGAAATGAAATGTAATCAACAATTACTGTGGATAAAAAATATGAATAATATAAAAAATAGAGCTGAAGAAATTATATTAAAGGAGTATATCTATGTGTGATATAACAGAAAAAGAATGGAATCAAAAATATCTACCTTTTTATAATAATTT
>CALVSS010000097.1 GCA_944359095.1 uncultured Bacilli bacterium
ACATTATTTTATTTACTATTTCATTTAAAAAACTAATATCATGACTAATTACTAATACCATACCATGATAATTTTTTAAATAATTAATTACAAAGTCTTTTGTTTTTATATCTAAGTGATTGGTTGGTTCATCTAAAAGTAAGATATCCGCATTTTCATAGAGAATTTTAGCAAAAGCTATTTTAGATTTTTGCCCTCCGGATAAATCTTTTACTGGCATTTCTAATAAGTCACTTTCTATTTTCATATTATCAATGATTTCTAATAATTCATCTTCAGCAGTATATTCATTTAAACTATCTAATTCATTTTGAATTGTTTCGGCTTTTTTTAGTAATTCTTTTTGTTTTTTTTCTTCAGCTGATGCTAACTTTTCATAAATTTTATTTAATTCTTTTTCCAATTTTTTAATGGGTCTTGCTTGAGATAAATAATCTAGAACGGTTTGACATTGATCTTTAAAATCAATTTCTTGAGGAAGATAAGCTATTCTTTTGTTTTCTATAGTTATTTTACCAGCATCTAGTCGTTCTTCCTTTAACATTATTTTAAATAAAGTAGTTTTTCCTGCGCCATTGACACCGACGATACCAACTTTATCTTTATCTTCGATTCTAAAAGATGCATCATCATAAATAGTCTCACTACCAAATGCTAAATATAGATTTTCTCCTTTCATAAACTTCCTCCTCTTTTATTTCTTGTAGATTTTTTGCTTAGTTAATATTTCTATTGTCCTTTGATCTATTTTATTATCATAATATTTTGATAATACTTCGTGAAATATTTTTTCTTCTTTTTCTGCATAAGAAAATAAAGTCATTGATGAGTGTACCTTTAAAGCATCTATATATCCTAATATTTCTATTGCAGTTTTATTTTGTACATCTAATAATGCCTTGGATATTTCTAATAGTCTTTTTCTTAATAATGGATTTTCTAAATAGGCTTTTGCTTCTCCTAAATCTGTAATTGCATAATAATTGGCATTAAAGCTTTGGCCTAGGCCTTTTATTTGTGGAAAAATATACCATATCCAATGAGAAGATTTCTTGCCTTCTTTTATTTCTTTTAAAGCTATATCATAAGTTTTTTCTTGGGCTATGATAAAACGATTTAAGTTATTATTTTCCTGAATATAAATCACATTCTTTCTCATGAGAATTAATTATTCCAATTGCTTGCAAATATGAATAGATAATTGTTGTACCTACAAACTTCATACCTTTCTTTTGTAAATCTTTTGATATCTTATCAGAAAGTGTGGATTTTGTCTTTCCCGTTTCATAGATAATCTCATTTTTAGTAAAGCTCCATAAATAATTAGAAAAACTTTGATATTCTTGTTGTATTTTTATAAATATTTTAGCATTATTAATCGTTGCGATAATTTTTCTTCTATTCCTTACAATATTTTTATTATTCATTAATTCTTCTATTTTTTTATCATTATAGTTACTTATTTTTTGATAGTTAAAATTATCAAAAGCACTTCTAAAAGATTCTCTTTTATTTAAAATACATTCCCAAGATAGGCCTGCTTGAAAAGACTCTAGTACTAACATTTCAAATAATTTATTATCCTCATGTACTGGTACGCCCCATTCTTCATCATGATATTTTATATAATTAGAATTTTTATTATTGACCCAGGTACAACGATTCATTTTACTCTCCTTTAAATTTGTCTTTTACACTTTCTATATTTTGTAATTCAAAACGATTTTTCTGTTTTACTTTAGGATATTTTTCATGATCTACTTCTGATAAAAAGTCTTTTAGGGGACGTACCCAGCAACTACCATCTTCATATAGTTTTCTATAGATTACTACATCTTCTAAAGTATTGCAGTCTTTAGCAACATCTTCCACTAAGTAATAATCACCTTTAAAGTGTTTATAAATTCCGTGTATTTTTATTTTTTGCATACTTCCACCTCTTTTTTTTAGTATAGCAAAAAAAAGAAAAAGTGTCTTTACTTTTCCTTTTTTGTTTGATATTTTTCGATAAATTTTTGTCTATATTCTAATATCGTATCATTTTTTATAGCTTCTCTTAATTCTTCTGTTAATTTAATTAAAAAACGAATATTATGGATAGATAATAATCTTCCCCCTAGAGTTTCTCCTGTTGTTATTAAGTGTCTGATATAGGCTCTAGAATAGTTTTTACAAGTATAACAGTCACATTCTTTTTCAATTGGTTCTAAGTCTTCTTTATATTGAGCATTATTTAAATTTATTTTTCCAGTTCTAGTAAATGCTTGTCCATGTCTTGCTATTCTTGTTGGTAAAACACAATCAAAAATATCTACACCACGGATTACTCCTTCTATAATATCAATAGGGTCTCCTACTCCCATTAAATATCTTACTTTATCTTCTGGTAAATAGCGAATTCCATCATCTATCATTTTATACATAGTTGGTTTATCTTCTCCAACAGAAGTACCACCTATACTATAGCCATCAAAATTCATTTTTACTGTTTCTTTACAACTGTATTCTCTTAAATCTTGAAATTCTCCACCTTGTACAATTCCAAATAAAGCTTGGTTAGGATTATTATGAACAGCTTTTCCTCTTTTTGCCCATCTAAGAGTTCTTTCTACAGACTTTTTCATATAATCATAAGTTACTGGATATGGTGGACATTCATCAAAACTCATAGCAATATCACTATCTAGTTTATTTTGAATTTCAATTGATTTTTCTGGTGTTAAAAATAGTTCTTTTCCATCAATATGACTCTTAAAGTGAACTCCTTCTTCCGTAATGTCTTTTTCTTTGTTTTTCGCAAGAGAAAATACTTGGAAGCCACCACTATCTGTCAAGATTGGTCCATCCCAACTCATAAACTTATGAAGTCCACCACAATTTTTTATAACGTCTGGTCCAGGTCGTAACCATAGATGATAAGTATTAGATAAGATAATTCCTGCATGAGCTGCTTTTAATTCTTCTTTAGATAAAGACTTTACTGTTGCTCTTGTACCTACAGGCATAAACATAGGAGTATCATAAGTACCATAATTTGTCTTTATTTTACCAAGTCTTGCTTTGGTATTTTTTTCTGTTTTTAATAAACTATATTCAATTTTCATAGGGCCTCCTTACAACTTCTTCATTATATCGAAATTTATAAAAAAAGACAAGTCATAAAAAAAAGAACTGTTTTAGTTCTTTACTTAAGTGAAAAGTTTTTCTAAACGCAACCCTAATTTTGTAAAAGGTTGCATTTAATCGGGTAAAACTATCTAGTTGCAT
>CALVSS010000098.1 GCA_944359095.1 uncultured Bacilli bacterium
GGGATATTTTTCATTAGTTAATTCAATATAGGGATATGTTTTATTATCTTTTAATAAGATATTATATTTAGGATCATATTTTTTAATTAAGGTAATTTCAAGAATTAAAGATTCTAGTTCACTAGAAGTTACAATATATTCAAAATCATCAATATCTTCTACTAGCATTCTAGTTTTTCCTGTTACTGTTCCAGTAAAATAACTTTTTAATCTATTTTTTAGGGTCTTAGCTTTTCCAACATAAATAATTACCCCATCTTTATTTTTCATTTGATAACTACCTGGTTTAGTAGGAACTAATGCTAGTTTTTCTTTAAAGTTTTTCATCATATCACCTACAATTCTAATCTATTATACCTTAAATTTAGAAAAATAAAAAGAAGATTTCTCTTCTCTATTGATATTTTTGCATCGCTTTCATCATTTGATTAATTTGCTTTTGATTAGGTTTTCTACCCATTTGCATCATTAATCCTTTTAACATTTCCTCGGTAATAGGAGGATTATCTTTTAAATATTTTTTCATTAATTTTCTAGCAACAACGACACCAATAATTAGGCCGATGATTAATCCTAATAATACCATTAATATATCATGTAACATATTTTCATCTCCTTACTACCATCATTTTACTAAAAAATTAGCTATTCTACAAGTTATATTGTCTCTTTTTCTTCAAATTCTTGCAAAAAGAAATAATCTTGGTATTTAAATTCACATACAAATAATCTTTTATCTAGTTGATTTAAATAGTGAAAAAAAGATGATGATAGTTGTTCTGCTTCTATTTTTATATAACTTTTCTTTACTATTAACCTGCTTACTTCATCTTTATATAAATTATTATAATAATGTGTATCTTTTCTTTTAGAATATGGAATGTCTTGATGAAGTTTTAAAAATAAATATCTATCTATTTTTGCTTTATCGATAGGATTTATTAATTGTTTAAATAAATGATATCCATACTCTACTTCTTCTTTTTCTAAGTAATAAATTTGCTTTAAAATATTATATAAAACTCTTTCATTTCCTTTATATAAATTAATATATTCTTTTTTAATATCAAAAATAAAATAGACTCTCATATAATCACCTATTTTTACTATAAGCTAATTAAGAGTCTATTTTTGTCGATTATTTTAATAAGTTTTCAACTTTTTCTTCTAATGAATCAATATCAAAACCATATTTTTTATAGACATCATCTTTACTACCACTAGTTCCGTATTCATCTAGGGTAATTAGATATTTTTTATTGAAGACGATACTTTTCCAAGACATAGAAGAAGCTGCTTCTATTACTATTTTTCTTACTTCTACTGGTAATATACTATCAATATATTCTTGGCTTTGAGATTCAAAACGTTTAATACATGGCATTGATACTACTCTGATATCAATTCCTTTTGTTTTTAATCTTTTAGCAACTTCTATTGCTAGATGAACTTCTTCTCCAGTAGAGATAATAATTCCTGATAATTTTCTTTCAGGATCATATACAGTATAACCACCTTTTGCTACTTCACTGATTTTCGTCGTTTCTAGTATTGGTAAGACATTTCTTGATAAAGCAATTACTGATGGTCCACTTTCTTTTTCAAATATAGTACGGTATACGCCAATAACTTCATTGGCATCGGCAGGGCGGAAAACTTCTAGGTTTGGTGTTGTCCTTAATGATGCTAATTGCTCTACTGGTTGATGAGTTGTGCCATCTGGTCCAATACTAATGGAGTCGTGAGTAAAAATATAAGTGATTGGTAAATCCATCATAGCTGATAAGCGAATACTTGATTTTAAATAGTCACTAAAACTTAAAAATGTAGATCCATATGGGTGATAACCACACAAGGCTAAACCGTTTAAGATAGCTCCCATACAATGTTCTCTTACGCCAAAGAAAATATTCTTGCCTAAATAATTTTCAGGTGTAAAATTACCTACTCCTTCAATATAGGTTTTTGTTGGAGTAAATAAATCAGCACTACCTCCCATAATCGTTGGAAATTTTGGTACGATGGAAGATAATATTTTTCCTGAGGTTACTCTAGGAGACTCTATTTTATCTTTTGGTGGTTCGTAAATAACATCTTTAATATCATAAGATTTATTACCTGTCATAAATTCTTCTAATAATTTCTTGTCCTCTTCTTCTAAAGAGTCTAGAGACTTATTGAATTTTTCAGTAATGTTTTTACAACGCCCATTAATGAATGTTTGAAAGTCATCTACTGTGATTTGTGATATCGTAAATGGAATATTTCTTATTTGCATCTTTTCTTTAATAGCAGTGATATCATCATCATCTAATGGCTTACCATGAACTAAATTACTACCTTCTAATTTAGAATATTTTCCTATTGTAGTTTTTACTTCAATTAATGTTGGTTTATCTGTAGAAGCTTTGGCGTCTTCAATCGCCTTTGAAATAGCAACAACATCTTCTCCATTTGGTACAGTGATTACATTCCATCCCTGTGAGATAAAACGCATAGATATGTTTTCGGTAAAGCAGTCAGATGTTGGTCCGTCGAGACATACATTATTAGAATCGTATAAAACAATTAATTTATTTAATTTCAAATGTCCAGCAAGAGATGCAGCTTCGTAGGATATTCCTTCCATTAAATCTCCATCACCACATAAAACATAAGTATTAAAATCAATAATTTCTTTTTTTCCCTTATTAAATCTAGCTGCTAAATTTCTTTCGGCAATAGCTATACCAACAGCAGTTGCAAATCCTTGGCCAAGGGGACCGGTTGTCATTTCTACTCCAGGAGTCTTTTTGTATTCAGGATGTCCTGGGGTTTTAGAATCAATTTTTCTAAAATCTTTTAAATCATCAATAGTCAATTCATATCCTGCTAAATAAAGTGTTGCATATAATAAAGCTGAACCATGTCCAGAGGACATAATAAAACGATCCCTATTATAAAGATTGGGATTTTTAGGATCCATTTTCAAATGATGAGCAAACAAACTATAAATTATAGGTGCTGCTCCTAAAACGATTCCTGGATGACCGCTTCCAGCATTTTTAATCATATCTATTCCTAACGAACGAATTTGATCTACAATTTTAATCTCGTTTATTTCACTCTCTTCTCTCTTAGGACTTACCACATTAATCACGTCGAGTAGACGAACTCGACTCCTCCTCTCTTATGCTTTTATTTTCTTATGAGAGGTTCGTCTATTCGCC
>CALVSS010000099.1 GCA_944359095.1 uncultured Bacilli bacterium
GCTAATATGTCAACACCAGCAGAGTGCTCTACAGCAGGATTTTCCCAAACAGCCTGTGGGTTTGTCTTAGAGT
Organism: uncultured Bacilli bacterium; assembly: GCA_944359095.1. Lineage (GTDB taxonomy): Bacteria > Bacillota_I > Bacilli_A > RF39 > UBA660 > Faecimonas. The sequence continues at coordinate 74 of CALVSS010000099.1, forward strand.
TTGCCGATTTCATAACAAATCACAATATGAATTCTTCAAGTACAGATTATCCATTTGGAGATAATATAGGAGGCTGGCCAGCAAGTGAACTATATACTTATGTACAAAATGATATCTATAATGCTTTGCCAAGTGAATTAAAGAATGGAATTATAGATACGTATGTAGTATCAGGACATGGGTCAAGAGATTCAGCAAACTTTACTTCAACAGATAAACTATATTTATTATCAACAATGGAAGTTTGGGGAAGTGATCCTGGAGGATATGATACTGCGACAGCAGAAACAAGACAATTAGATTATTATAAAGCTCAAGGAGTAACAACATCAAACTATAGTGGTGCTAGTAAATCAAATTCTTCTGCTTGGTGGTTGCGCGCGGCCTATTATTCGAGCGCTTTCTACAAGGTGCTTCCGAATGGCGGTTGGAATTACAATAATGCTAAGTATTTTAATGGGGTAGCGCCAGCTTTCCGGATAGGATAACGACGAACTTTTTTCGAGGAGCCGCACTACGAGCGGAAGCGAGTAAAGGCCGAAAAAAGTGAGAGAAGGGGAGGAAGAGTCATTCTCTTTTCCTGAATGGAAAAGACAATGACCAAATTATAGGATATGAGTGTAGCTAAATTTAAAAGAAGACCTAGTGGACTTGAATATGGAGAAAATGCCCAAATAATTTTTAAAATTAAAAACAAATGACTTCTACAATAAATAGAATATTATGACATAGATGATTAAGGATTTAATCATCTATTTTAATTACTTTACACTTTCACTAGAAAGAATTGAAATAAATAGATAATAATGCTATAATATAATAAGCAAAGTTCGAGATTAGTTATACTAAAAGCGAGGTTGAAAAATGAAAAATATTAAAAATAGTTGGAATAAATTACTCCAATCTGTAAAAAAGAATTTAAAGAAAATAAAAGATGAACATTTAATTAAACAATATATGAAAAATAATATTATATTTTTAACTTTTGTTATTACCTGTGTCATCAATTCGACAATGTTAAGATTATTCTGTATTAATTCAACTGAAAACTACTTAGCAGTAGCACCTATATTAGCAGATTTAGCTATTGTAATCATAGTTGGTGCCTTTGGCTATTTATTAAAGCCTAAAAATAGATTTGCTTATTATCTTGGATTTAGTATTTTCTTTACTGCTATCTGTTTAATTAATTCAATTTATTATACTTATTACACATCTTTTGCATCCGTTTCTATGCTTTCTCTAGCTCAATATGTAGGAGACGTTGGAGATGCTGTTATTGAACAAGTTATTTCTTTTAAAGATTTTCTATATCCAATTGGTCCTATCATATTAATAGTAATTAATTACAGATTAAAAAAGAAGAATTATTATAAAAGAGTAGAAATGAAGTCTGAAAGAAAGAAGAAAACAATAAAAACTTTAGCAGTAGGTGCTGCGATTGCTGTTATCTTCTTATTAACATTAACTCCTACAGATATTTCAAGATTAGTAAAACAATGGAATCGTGAATATATTGTTATGAAATATGGTATCTATGTATATCAAGCAAATGATGTAGTAGCATCCATCCAACCAAAGATTAATTCTTTATTTGGATATGATCAAGCGAAAAAAGATTTTAAAGAATATTTTAAAAATGTAGAAGAGCATCAAGATAATGAATATACAAATATTTTTGAAGGCAAAAATGTAATAGTAATTCATGGTGAAAGTCTTCAAGAAAACCTAATGACTCTATCTTTTAATGGACAAGAAGTAACCCCTAATTTAAACAAATTAGCAGAAGAAGGAATGTTTTTCTCAAACTTCTATTCACCAGTAAGTGTTGGTACAAGTAGTGACGCAGAACTTATGTTTAATACTTCATTATTACCAACAAAAAGTGGAACGGCTTTTGTTTCATATTCTGATAGAACTTATAATGCAACCCCTAAACTATTAGGAGAAAAAGGTTATTATACTTTCAGTATGCATGGAAACAATGCTGACTTCTGGAATAGAAGAAATATGCATAATAGTTTAGGTTATGATAGATTTTATAGTAAAGAAGATTACAATGTAACAAAAGAAAATACGGTAGGTTTAGGAATTAATGATTATGCTTTCTTTGATCAATCAGTACAAAAAATTAAAAAGATATCAGAAAAGAATGATAAATGGTATGGAACATTAATTATGTTATCTAACCATACACCATTCGCTGAAGTAGATAAATATGGTGATTTCCCAGTCGATATAAAAGAAACAGTAACTAAAGAAGATGGAACAACAGAAGAAGTAACTTACCCATATATGGAAGGAACAAAACTAGGTAACTATTTTAAATCAGCACACTATGCCGATGGAGCAATCGGAGAACTAATTAATCGTCTAGACGAAGAAGGATTACTAGACAATACAGTAGTAGTAATTTATGGTGATCATGATGCTAAATTACCTAGATCAGAATACAACTTATTATATAACTATGATAAAGAAACTGATTCCTTATTAGATAAAGATGATCCTAATTATAAAGAATATGATTCTTATCAATACGAATTAGGAAGAAAAGTACCATTCATTATTTGGACAAAAGATATGAAAGGTACAAAATTAAATAAAGAATATACAAACGTAATGAGTATGTCAGATGTAGAACCAACTCTTGGTAATATGTTTGGATACTCAAATAAATATGCTTTAGGACACGATATCTTTGATATTAAAGATAAAAATATTGTAGTATTCCCTAATGGAAACTGGTTAACAAACGATATATATTACAATAGTCAAAAAGAAGAATATTTATCATTAACAGATAAAGCTGTAAGTGAAGAAGAAATTAAAAAGAATAGTGAATATGCCAGCAAACTATTAGATGTATCTAATGAAATTATTGTGTTTGATTTATTAAAAGAAGATCAAACAAACGAAAATAGAGTAATAGAAAATCAAGAGAAGGGGAACTAATTATTAAATTAAAAAAAAAATAAAAAAGAATATTAATCATTTTATCTATTATCTTAGTAGTAATACTTGCATTTGTAGGATTCCGTATTCTACATGGT
>CALVSS010000100.1 GCA_944359095.1 uncultured Bacilli bacterium
GGTAATGCTTGTTATGATATTACGATGGTTTTGGATAGTTATCCTAAGGAAAATTATAAATATATGTCTAATGAGTTAGTTATGTGTTCTGGAGGTTCTGCATGTAATGTTGCTTATTTACTTGGTAAATGGGGTATTGATACTACTTTTATTGGTTCTGTTGGTAATGATTATTTTGGTAAATGTATTTTAGATGATTTAAAGAAAGTTAATGTTGATGTTAGTAATGTTTTTATTAGTGATAGGTGTAATAGTGCTACTAGTATGATTGTTAGTTCTCTAGATAGTAATAGTAGGACTATTGTTAGTTATCGTAATCCTTTACTTAAAATTGATAAATATAAGATTAATAATGAATATGATTATGTTTTTGTCGATGGTAGGGAAAGTGATTATGTTATGAAATTACTTGAAAATAAGGGTAAAGCTATTTTTGTTATGGATGCTAGTAGGACAGATAGTATTAATATTGAGATTGCTAAGAGAGTTGATTATTTGGTATGTTCTAAGGAATTTAGTGAAAAAGTAGTGGATATGAAGTTGGATATTGGTAATAAGGAGAAATTACTTAGTTTTTATGATTTTTTGGAAAATATTTTTAGAAATAATATTGTTGTTACTTTGGAAGATGATGGTTGTCTATATAAAGATAATGGTATTGTTAAGATTATGCCTTGTTTAAATATTCGTGATGTTAAAGATACAACAGGAGCAGGAGATATTTTTCATGGTGCTTTTTTATATGGTTTAATTAAGGGATTTACTTATGATGATATTATTAGGATAGCTACTATAGCAGCGGGATTATCTGTTAAAGAATATGGTGGTAGGAATGGAATTGTTGAATTGGAAGAGGTAATGAATATATATGAAAAGTGTAGGTAATATTTTTTTAGATAATTTACCCAAGATTGATTTGCATGGATATGATAGAGATATGGCTAGAGTAATGACCGATGATTTTATTTATGAAAATATTTTACTTAATAACAGTATAATTGTTATTATTCATGGTATTGGAACGGGTATTGTTAAGAATAGTGTGCATGAAGCTCTTATGAAGAATAAATATGTTGATAGGTTTAAACTAGATAATTTTAATGTTGGATGTACAGTTGTATGGCTTAAAAATAGTAAGTAATTTATTTGTTTGTGGGATAAAAAGTATACAAAGGTCAATTGAAAAATTAAATGTCAATAATTTTTGAAAATGTTAGTAAAAATTATCAAATTTTTGATAGTTTTTTTTTGCTCTTTATTCCAATTTCCTTTTTGTGGTAGGAGCCCATACATAATCCTATTAGTTTTATGTAATCTTCTTGAAAAAGAAGATTACATAAGTATGACGGATTATGTCTGCCTACCACAAAAAGTTTTCTCGGCATAAAATCGCAAAAAAATCAAACTTTTGGATTATGATTATCATATATTTTATATTCTTTGTTTATCCCCTCAAAAATTTCATCAAGATTATCTTTATCCCAATTACTTTGTGGTTTGGGTAATGCCGTCTTTGGTTTTGTATTATTTATTTTTTCAAAATAATCTTCAAGAGATTCATTTTCATTTAAGGAACTTTGTAATTCTTTTAAAATAAATATTTCATTATAAACCTGTACATAAAGATTGCCATCATATGCCTCTATAACTGTACATTCAGTTTTGTTTCTATAACAAACAATTTTACCATCTTTACTATAAGGCAAGTATATTTTGCCTTTATAATTTATTGAGTTACCACTATCAAATTTTCTTATAGACAAAGTAGCTAAAATATAATTAAGATTATTAATATCTTGTTTTGATAGTTTTTCAAACACTGAATTTTTATTTGTAATTTCAGTCGCAAATAATTTATTAAATTCAGGAATAAAAGTATTGATAAGATATTCATTAGCTCCTTGAATTGTTGTTATATTTTTATAACGTAATTCATGTGACAACCTATCTTGAAACGTTTGATTATATTTTTCAACTCTTGGTTTTTTTTGAGATTTAGATGTAACTTTTAAATCAATTCCTAAAGTATTACATGCGTGCTTAAACTGCGTAAAATAAGCCTTTTCGTCACTTTTCATTTTTTTAGACATATATTCAAATATGGTTCTTCCATCAGTTGTAAATTTCATAGGGATGCCATATTTTGTTAGAATTTGATATGCTACGTGGTAGTAACCTTTTAATGTTTCTTGATAATCTAAGTATGCACCAGTACAAGAGTTTGTAGAAGCATCAATTGATAAATGTAGGTGTGTTTTAACATTACCAAAGAATATAAATTCACTTGCATCTAGTTCAATATTTTCACCGGCGTACAAAGGCTTAGGAAGTCTTGGGGTAGCATCTTCTAAAGCAATTTGATGAGATGCAATTTTACTAATTTCTTTTTCAGTTTTAGTTTTATTTTCTTTCTTTCTTAGTAATAACATTTTCTTATATTTTTTTCTTGTACTTTTCTTTGCTTTAGGAGATAGAATCCCATTTTTAACAGTTAGCTCGTTATATATTTTAGTATAAGACACCTTAATATTTTTTTCTTTTTCAAGCATATATTTATAATGATTAAAATTAAACCCTTGAAATTCTGTCCGATAATATAGTACAATATTGTTAGACAGAGATTGATCTATGGTTATCTTTGGTTTCCGTCCTCGATTTCCATGAATAAATCCTTCTTTGTCTTTTTCTTTTAGCAATTTTTTAAGCCGATACATATGTTGTTCAGAGTACCCTAATTTTAACTGGGCCGATTTAAAAGTTATTAATCCTTCATTCCATTTCTTAATCACTTCATAATTTTTCTTTTCTTTCATATTTAGTTTTTCCATTCTAATATCACCTCATTAATTATAACATAGTTATTTATATGGACTAACATAATCAAAAGTTAACATATACTAACATTATCATAAATTAACAACATAAAAAAATAAAAAAAAGCAAAAATCCTTGACATTACCCCCATTAAAAGCTATAATAAAATAGCATTTTACTTTGGAGGTGTTATAAATATGAAAAGAACTTATCAACCAAATAATCGTAAAAAAGCTAAGAAACA
>CALVSS010000101.1 GCA_944359095.1 uncultured Bacilli bacterium
TTATGATAATATGATGTAAAATTTTCTCTGAAAATTAACTACATAATTAAGTCAAATATTTACTGAAAAATCACATTGATAAGTTTTAGAAAGCAAAATTGCTTTCTTTTTCTTTTATCTTGTTATATAATAATTTTGAGGTAGATATATGAATAAAGATTTAGTTATTCCTAAACATATAGGAATTATTGTGGATGGAAATGGACGATGGGCACAAGAGAGAGGTCTTAGCCGCAGTGATGGACATAAGGCTGGATTTGATCGGTTAAAAGAAATTTGTCTTTATGCTCAAGAAGTTGGTGTTTCTTATTTATCACTTTATGTTTTTTCTACAGAGAACTTTAAACGTGATAAAAAAGAAGTAGATTATTTAATGAAGTTATTTGTTCTTTTATATAAGAGTGAGTTTAAGGATTTTATGAAGAAGAATATTAAAGTTGTTTTTTCTGGTAGGAGAGAACCTTTACCTAAAGATGTTTTAACTTCTATGGATAAAATAGTGGAAGAGTCTAAAAATAATACTGGTATGGTTGTTAATTTCTGTCTTAATTATGGAGCTAAAACAGAAATACTTGATATGACTAAAAGAATTTGTTTAGATGTTTTAGATGGTAAGTTAAAGATAGAAGATATTACTTTTGATACTTTGGATGAACATTTATATCAAAATTTACCGCCTCTTGACTTTGTTATTCGTACAAGTGGAGAACTTAGACTTAGTAATTTTATGTTATATCAGGCTAGCTATGCTGAATTTTATTTTCCTAAAGTATATTTTCCAGACTTTACTAAGAATGAATTTATGAAGGCAATCGTAGAATTTAATAAAAGAAATCGTAGATTTGGAGGAAATCAATCATGAAAAAAAGAATACTTAGTGCTATTGTTATGATATTAATATTTGTTCCTTTACTTTTACTTGGAGGAAAAATATTTGCCTTATTTATGACTTTTTTAGCTGTTTTAGGATTATATGAATTAATACATATTCGTGAGAGTAAGAAAGAGTTTCCATTCTTAATTAAAGTGTTTGCTTATGTTATGGTCGTATTTTTTGCTCTTTCTCATTTTGATTCTATAGAGTTTATTTATACTATGGATTATAGAGTAGTGGCATTTATGATATTTATTTTTTTATCTCCTATGGTATTTATTCATGACTATAAGAAATATAATTTGAATGATGCTTTATTTTTAATTGGTTCTGTACTTTTTATTGGACTAAGTTTTAATTTAGTTATCATTTGTCGTAATTATGATATTATGTATATTATTTATTTATTGTTAATTACAACAATTACAGATACTTTTGCTTTATTTACAGGTATGCTTGTTGGTAAACATAAGTTATGTCCTAAAGTTTCTCCTAAGAAGACAATTGAAGGTTTAGTAGGTGGTACTGTTTTTGGTACTTTTGTTGCTTCTTGTTTTTATGTAACTGCTATTAATCCTACAATATCTTTACCATTTATTGTTATTGTTTCTGCTATTTTGTCTTTAGTTGGAGAGTTGGGAGATTTAGTATTTTCTTCTATTAAACGTTATTATGATAAGAAAGATTTTTCTAATTTAATTCCTGAACATGGGGGTATATTAGATAGATTTGATAGTTTAATTTTTGTTGTTTTAGCGTTTATTATATTTTCTAGTGTATTATAAGGAGGCACGTGATGCATTTTATTATTACTTTATTATTATTTATTTTAATTTTAGGTTGTATTGTTTTTGTTCATGAGTTTGGTCATTTTATTTTTGCTAAACTTACTGGTGTTTATGTTTATGAATTTGCTATTGGTATGGGTCCTAAATTATGGAGTAGGCAGGGAAAAGAAACGGAATATACTTTGAGAGCTATTCCTATTGGTGGATTTTGTATGATGGCTGGGGAAGATGTTGAAGATGATGATTTAAAGAAAGTTCCTAAAGATAAGAGATTACAAGCTAAGAAACCTTGGCAACGGTTTTTAATTATGTTTTTTGGAGCTGGTAATAATTTTATTTTTGCTATTATACTTTTGTTCCTTATTGGTCTTATATGGGGTGGTTCTTCTATGGAACCTGTGATTACTTCTGTAGTTAAAAATTCTGCAGCTAGTAGTGCAGGAATAGAAGTAGGAGATCGGATTTTAGAGATTAATGGTCATTCTATTTCTACTACGGATGATATTAGTTTGTATTTAGCAATTGCTGATCCTTTGGAAGCTAGTGATATTAAAGTTGAAAAAGATAATCAAGATATTAAGACTTATTCTGTACAACCTAAGAAGAAAAAAGTAGATGGTGAAGTTACTTATCAATATGGTATTGGTATGGCTCAAGAAGTAGAAAGAGGTATTGTTCCTGCTTTTACTTATATGGTTAAAAAGACTGGTTCTATTTTTAAACAAATGGCTGTTACTGTTGGTTATTTATTTACTGGTGGTATTAGTGTTTCTCAATTAAGTGGTCCAGTTGGTATCTTCTCTATTGTAGGTGATCAAAGTTCTGGTGGGCTTGTTAATATTATTTATTTAATTGCTTTTTTAAGTATTAATGTTGGATTTCTTAATTTACTTCCTTTACCTGCTTTTGATGGTGGTCATATTTTATTTATCATTATTGAAAAAATTAAAGGGTCTCCAGTAAAACCTGAGACTGAAAATATGATTCATACGATTGGTTTATTTTTATTAATGTTGTTGATGGTTGTTATTACGTTTAATGACATTGTAAGACTTTTTAAGTAGGTGATTTTATGAATCCAATAATCATTATTATTTGTGTAGTTGTAATTAGTTTTGTAGTTTTTTTTCTTGCTTATTACGGGGAAATACGAACTATAAAAAAAGAAGAAGAAATAAAAAAGAGTTATGTTGATGATCCTTCTATTTTGTTTTCTAGCGATGAAGATGATAATGATATAGAAATTATATAGGCCACGTTGTGGCCTTTTTTGTTATAATACTGATAGGAGTGCGCCAGTTCGGTGTTTAATGTATAACTGGTTGGAAAGCCGGTATGGTAAGACCTAGCAAGTCGCCATTA
>CALVSS010000102.1 GCA_944359095.1 uncultured Bacilli bacterium
GAATACATGATTTTATTTACTTAAAAAATATATTGTACCATTTTTTACATATTATTTTTTATGCGATTGCCATATAAGGAAGTAGCAAATCTTGCTATTTCTTTTATTTTGTGATATAATATAGCCCTGTAAAGAAAAGAGGGGTGATAAGAATGATAAATAAAATACCAGAAGAAGTGTATCAAAAAGCAATTTTAATCTGGAAAAAGCGCCACCCTGATAAACGCTATTTAGATATTGCTAATAATGAAGAAATAGAAGTAGAAGGCTATGGAAACGTAAAAATAGGAAATAGAATTTCTAAATTAAGATCTATTTATGAAGCTATGATGCAAGGAAAAAAATATCAAAATCGCGCTTTTTTAACAGAAGAACAAATTGCTTGGTATAACGAACATGGAATGATTTGGAATATAAAAGAGTGGAGAGAAGAAATTTATAAACAAGCAGCAATAGAATGGAAAAAGAAACATCAGGGGCAAGAAAAATTAGCAATAGCATCAAATGAAACAATCGACCTAGAAGGAATAGGAACAATTTCTATTGGCTATAAAATTCGTGAATTAAGGAAAAAATATGCCAACGAGAAAACAATGGATGAGAGCTTAGCTTGGTGGGATAAACAAGGAATGATTTGGGATTACGCTAAATGGCAAAAGCAAGAACAAGAAAATAAATATAAAAAAGCCATAAAACTATGGAAAGAACAACATAAAGAAAAAGCTTATTTAGATATTCCTGAAACAGAAGTAATAGTTTGCGATAATGAAAAAATAAATATTGGTTGGAAAATAAGTTCATTAAGAAAATTAAAACAAGAAAATATATTATCTAAAGAAGAAATAAAAACTTGGAATCAATTAGGAATGATTTGGGACTATGCTAAATGGCAAGAAGAGATGTATCAAAAAGCTATTTTAAAATGGAAAAAATCAAATCATAAAACTAGCGATTTAACTATTCCAGCATCTGCTGAAATCAACCTAAAAGGTTATGGTAAAATCAGACTAGGAGCTAAAATAAGCAAACTTCGTCTAACTTATCAACTTCAACGTCAAGGAAAAGATTTAGGTGGAAGTAAACCATTAACAGAAGACCAAATCAACTGGTATACTAGCCAAGGAATGATTTGGGATTATAAAGATTGGATAGAAAAAAATAAAAGTAAGTTTCATGGAGATAAAGAAAAAGAAAAGATAGCGAAAAGATGTTTAAATGATTTACATAAAATGCATCAAAAAGGAAAAAAAGAAGAATATAATATTACCAATTTATTAACAGAATTTAATGTCAGAGAAGAAGAATTAATAAAGCAATTAGATAAAACTACAAATAAAAAAACTAGACATAAAGAAAAGACCTTGTTATTAAAACCAAATTTATCATTGAGACAATTTTGTATTGAAAATGGATATAACTATAGAATTATATTAAATGCTTTAAAACTTCATCAAATTATGGAAGGTGAAACCTTAGAAGAGACATTAAATAGAGTAATTATAGACTATAATCATAAGAATAATAGTAATCCAAGTAATTGGATTTATGCTAAATATGGTAATTTAGTAAAACATATTTTAACAAGATTAAATTTAGATGCTACAGCAATTTTACGTAATATGTCACAAAATATGATTTCTTTAAAAGCTGCAATAAAACATGATGCCTTTTTACGATGCCGAATAAATAATAAAAATAACTGGTTAGAAGAACCGTATAATTATTTAGTTGATGAATTAGAAATGAATGAATCATCAGAAGAAATGAAAGATAATTTAGTAATTTTAGGAGAAATAATTGCTGAAGAATATCATTTAACAAAAGAAGATTTCATGATTATTATCAATTCCTTTGATCGCTATACAAGTGCAATTAGAGGTTATCAGATGTATTGTATTGGATTAGAACCAGACGAAGAAAAAAGAATAAAAATGATTAAAGAATGTCAACTTAGTAAAGAAGATATAGAAGAAACGTTCTTTCTTCCATTAGAATTTAACAAAAAAACCTTAATTGGACGTCAAAGTGAATAATATAAAAAAAGAGAAAAAATGAAACAATCTATTATGATATGGAATGACTTATCGAAAGAAGAAAAAATAAAGGTAATTCAAGATAATCACTTCACAAATTCGGAAGTAGATTGTATCAATGAAGTAAGAGAAAAAATTGATACGACTAAAGCTAAAGTATATACAAAATAATAAGTGCAAAAACTTATTATTTTTTTGTAAAAAAAGTGTAAATTAAAGTAAAAATTTTTCCCTGATATTTACAAAAATACTATTTTTAGTTAATATATAATTAATCAGTGGTAACTGGTGGTGAAAAGTGGGGGATTAATATGTTTATGGGTGAATATCATCATTCAATTGATGATAAAGGAAGATTAATTATTCCTTCCAAATTTAGGACAGAATTAGGAGATAAATTTATTATTACTCGAGGAATTGAGAATTGTTTATTTATCTATCCCGAAGAACGATGGGAAGCTATTGTCCATAAACTAGAATCCTTACCATTTACTAAAAAAGATGCAAGAAATTTTACACGATTTTTCTTATCCGGTGCTACTGTAGCAGAATTTGACAAGCAAGGCCGTATTAATATTACCTCCCCACTTATAACCTACGCTGGTATCAAAAAAGATTGCGTTGTTATTGGTACTGGTGATAGATTAGAAATATGGTCTAAGGAAGCTTGGGAAGAATTTTTCGATTCTGCTTCCATCAACATGTCCGATATAGCCGAAAATCTATTTAATGAAAGTGTGGACTTATAATGGAAAAACATATTAGCGTACTATTAAAAGAATCAATTGAAGCCTTAAATTTAAAAGAAGATAGTGTTATTGTAGATTGTACACTAGGTTATGGAGGACACAGTAGTTACATCTTGCAACGAATAAAAAAGGGGTTTTTATTCGCCTTTGACCAAGATAGTGAAGCAATTCGGCATAGTACT
>CALVSS010000103.1 GCA_944359095.1 uncultured Bacilli bacterium
ATTATCAAGTAGTTGAGGTATCTGCTCCAAGTGGCTATGTAACTAGTCAAACCCCTTATCCATTTACCGTTAGTAATACACAAACGGATACAATAAGTGTTAGTTTTCCGAATACTCAAAGTCAAATTATGATTTCAAAAGTAGATGAGGAAGGTAATTTGATTGCTGGCGCTAAACTTGCTATTTATGATTCGACTGGTAAAAAAATTCAAGAATTTACTTCTAAATCAACGCCTACTTCTATTAAAAAATTAGCAATAGGTAATTATACGTTAAAAGAGTTAGAAGCTCCTTCTGGATATCAACTTAACCCTAATCCAGTTAGTTTTCAAGTGACAGCAACTACTCAGAACTTGCAAATAACAATGAAAAATGTTAAGAAAGTTATTTCATTTGCTAAAGTGGATGCTGAAACAGGTTCATATGTTAGTGGTGCTAAATTACGACTTCTAAATGATCAAGATAAAGTAATTGCAGAGTGGACAAGTTCTAATGAATTACATAGTGTTTCTGGTTTAGCAAACGGTACTTATTATTTAGAAGAAGTAAGTGCTCCTGTTGGCTATATTAGAAATACAGAACGAATAAAAGTTGTTGTTGATGATGATACAACTACAAAAACTTATACAATGAAAGATCAAAAGATTACTGTTAAAATTGCCAAGGTTGACAGTGATACATCACTACCTGTTGCTGGTGCTAGTTTACAACTTTTAGATGCTAATTATGAAGTTGTACATGCATGGATTACAACTACGGATTATGAGACTTTTGATGATTTAACAGAAGGTACTTATTATGTTAAAGAAATTCAAGCTCCTACTGGTTATGTTGTAAATAGTGAAATGGAAAAAATTACTATAGATGCACTTCATCCTAACATTACAGTTTCTTTTAAAAATGCTAAAACGATTGTTAAAGTAGGTAAAGTTGATAGTAAAACAGGAAAATATATAGCTGGAGCAACGTTAAAACTTTCTTCTGATGATACATCATTTAAACCAGTAGAATTTGTTAGTGAAGATAAACCAACTGTTTTCCGCGGGTTATCTAGTGGTACGTATACTTTGGAAGAAATTAGTGCTCCTAAGGGTTATGTTACAAGTGATTCTAAAATTACTTTTGAATTAGATAATCTTGGTAAGACTAAAAATATTGCTTTAGAAAGTCAATTTGTTTCTATTTCTATTAGTAATAAAAAATTGGTGATTGATACCCATAATTTAGATGGATATGAATTTCAATTATTAAATTCTCAAGGAGCGGTCGTTGATACTTATGATGTTTCTAAAGATGGTTTTACTTCTAAAGTATTAGAAGATGGTACTTACACTTTAGTTCAAACTAAAGTTCCTAAAGGAATGATTGTTAATGGTAATCCTTATACATTTACTATTTCTGATGTAGATTATAGTGATATCGTATATTTTGCTAATGATTTTACAAAGGTTCGTTTTGATAAATTAGAGCGAATTGGTGGTAAACAATTAGCTGGTGGTCATTTTATCTTGCGTGATAGTAGTCGTAACGTTGTTGCAGAATGGGATTCTACAACTTCTGGTAAAGTTATTGAACGACTTGCCCCTGGTAGCTATACTTTGAGTGAAGTAAAGGCACCAGATGGATATCAATTAAATACTTCTGTTCTTGCTTTTAATGTTGATGAAGTTGGTGATGTTCAAGTTGTTACTATGTTTAATGATTTGAAAGTTGAAGTTCCAAATACTGGCGAAAATACATTACTTTATTGGTTTGTTGGTATTATCGTAGTTATTAGTGGATGCAGTGTTGGATTGTACGCATATTTTAGGAAGCAAGGTTAGTATGGGAAGATTAGCTTTTCAATATGGTACGGTCCATGCCTTTAAAAGTGAAGATGCTATGTTACTTAAAAATAAATTTTTAAAGTATCATTTACCTATTAAAGTCATGGTACCTATCATTACTCATCAAGAAGATGTTTCACATTATGATTATTTAATTAGTAGAGATGAGAATATCTATTTAACGATTAAGAGACAATTTCCTAATTTAAAATTATTGGTCATTGATGATGGGCATTTATTAAGTGAAGTGCAAGTAGATCAATTATTACAAGTCGCAATTCATCTTAATATTGCGGTTATCTGTTATGGGCTAAGAACAGATTTTCGGACGGCTGGTTTTCCTGGTGCTAGAAGATTATTAGAGCTTGCACAAGTGTTAATTCCTGTGACCACGTATTGTGCTTGCGGTAAAAAAGCTTTATTTAGTGTTCGTAAAGAACATGGAAAAATTACTTTTTCAGGAGATCAATTATTAAAAGGAAAAGATGTGTCTTATGAAGCAGTTTGTCCAACATGCTATTATCGTAAACTTATTCAATATAAAAAATTAAAACAAAGTGGTAGAATGTAAAAAGGAGTGATTTAAATATCGCTCCTTTTTTCTATATAACAGTTTTTTAGAATAGTTACATTTTCATTTTGTAATAGAAAAGAATCTTTTGGTATTAATACTTCATAAGTAATTTCTTCTAAATAAGTTTTTGATAAAATATTTTGTTCTTTTATTTCTTTTTTTATTTCTTGTTCTTTAGAGTAGGGAAATGTTATTTTACATTTAAAGGCTGGTAGTAATTCAGTAATCTGTCCTTTATTTAGTGCTTCTTTTACGGATTTTGCATAGGCTCTAATTAATCCTCCAGCACCTAGTTTAATTCCTCCGAAATAACGAATTGTGATTGCTAGAATATTTGTTATATCTTCTTTATCTAATATATTTAACATAGGCATACCAGCGGTACCACTTGGTTCTTTATCATCAGATGCTTTTTTTATCTCTTTTCCTAATTTATATGCATAGCAATAGTGATTGGCTTTAGGGTAAAGTTCTTTTGCTTTTTGTAATTTTTGAACTACTTCTTCTTTTTCTTTTATTTTAATTAATAAAGTTATAAAT
>CALVSS010000104.1 GCA_944359095.1 uncultured Bacilli bacterium
TAAACAAAATAAAAAGAGTATTTCTACTCTATTTTAAAAATCCATTAATAATGACATCTTCTGCTTCTTTTTCTGATAGTCCTAAAGTCATTAATTTCATTAATTGGTCTCCAGCTATTTTACCAATAGCAGCCTCATGAATTAAATTAGCATCAATATTTTTTGCAAATATTTCTGGGCATGATTTTACTTGTCCTTGGTCTTTAATAATAGCATCACATTCTACATGAGCATAACACTTGGTATTTCCTATGACATTAGAGACAAATCCTTGATATGATGAGTCTTTCGCAACAGAACGAGATGTTACATGAGTTGAAGAATTTTTTCCATTTAAATTAACTTTAAACTCTGTTGTTGCTTGTTGATTATTACTAGTTAATATTTTTTCAGTAATTACTAAAGTTGCATCTTCTTCTAAATCTGCAATTGTTTTTCTATGAGTATCATCTACACCTTTTGTTTGAGTAGTGTCCATTACCATATAAGAACCTTTTTTCATATATACTTCTGTAACTGGATTTAGAATTCTTTTACCATCACCAACACCTAATCCACAATGACGTTCTATATATTTAACTTTGGCTCCTTCTTCTAGATAAAATCTATGAATTCCATCATGTCTTGCATCCCAATGACCATTATTAGTAATTCCACAGCCAGCTACAATAATAATATTGGCATTTTTTCCTATATGAAAGTCATTGTAAACAACATCTGTTAGGCCACTTTCTGTAATAATTACTGGAATATTTACCGTTCCAAATAAAGTGTTTTCTTTTACATAAACATCAATGCCACTATTATTTTCTTTAGATACAATATTAATATTAGGATTTACTTTTCTTTCAATTCCTTTACCATTTTTTCTAATATTATAGCTATCTCCCTTAGTAGGGTCTTCATCAGCGATTTCTCTTAGTAATTCTTTATCTTCTTTATTCACAGATAGATACCTCCTTACAACATTTTTTTGACGTAAATATTTGCTTAAATATTTCTTCTTTTTCTCCCATTTTTTGAATTTTTCCTTCTCCTAATAAAATAATTTCATCAGCAATATTTAAAATTCGTTCTTGATGAGAGATGACAATCGTTGTTTTATTTCCCTCTTGTTCTATTTCTTTAAATACTTTAGTTAAATTTTGAAAACTCCATAAATCAATTCCTGCTTCTGGTTCATCAAAGATTGCAATATCTGGTTTTCTAGCCATTACAGTTGCTATTTCAATTCTTTTTAACTCCCCTCCAGATAAAGATTTATTTACTTCTCTATCTACATATTCTAAAGCACATAGTCCTACTTTAGATAAAATACTACAAGCTTCTTCTTTCGTAAGATCTTTCTTTGTTGATAGTTTTAATAAATCATACACCGTAATTCCTTTAAATTGTACTGGTTGTTGAAAAGCAAAACCAATTCCTAATTTTGCTCTTTCATCAACTGTCTTTGAAGTAATATCTTCTCCATTTAATAAAATAGTACCAGAATCCGGCTTTTCTATTCCCATAATAATTTTAGCTAATGTAGATTTACCACTACCATTAGGTCCAGTAATTACATAAAATTTATTTATATCTAATTTTAGATTAATATGATCTAGAATTTGTTTATTATTTCTTTTAAAACATATATCTTTTAATTCTAACATAATATGCTCCTTTCTTTTCAGTCTTATTTTATCACAGAAGATGTTTTTTTCAAACTAAAAAGTATGCCAAAAGCATACAATATTTTTATTCTTAATTAAACTTTACTAAACTATGAGCAAATCTATATCCTAATAACATCATCCATCTACCTAGTCTTGTTGGAATAGATACCCAGGTAGCGAGACTAAAATAGCGCATACGATAGTATAAGGATTTATTTTTATTTTTTATTGTTTTCCATAAATCTTTATATTGTTTTTCTCCTTCTTTACTATACGCTAATCTTGAAAATACAACTCCTATCGTCATTAAAAATATACATTCTCTTGTCATTAATTTTCTTAATTTTTTATTTTCTACTTTCTTTAAATCATAGGCTGTGCATACTCTTTCTGTTACTAACACTTGATGATGGCTACGTTTAATCATTTGGCTTTCTTGAACAGATTGGTCTGCTCTACCAATGTAATAACGGTAAAGATCTAGATTTAAATAATAGATTGTTTTTGTATTTACAAGTGGTAGATAAATAAACAAGTTATCTTCATAAAAAACGTGTTTTGGTAAATCGATATTAGTCTGATCTAATACACTTTTTTTATACATCATAGAATGAAGAGATGGATATTGAGTTACTTTAAAACGATGAATATCATCCCAAGTTAGTACTTTTTTCTCATCATAGACATTTGCAAAAGAAATTGTTTGATCTTTTCTACCATCTGAATAAGTATACACATAGTTACAAACTACTAAATCGGTATCGATTTTTTTGATTTCTTTTAATAATTTTTTGTAAGCTTTCTCATCTAACCAATCATCACTATCTACTACTTTAAAATATTTCCCTGTTGCATATTTTAAGCCTGTATTGATTCCTTCCCCGTGGCCACCATTTTCTTGATGTATCGCCTTTACAATTTTAGGATATTTTTTCTGGTATTTATCAGCTATTTTTCCAGTATTATCAGTACTTCCATCATCAATAATAATGATTTCAACATCTTCTTTTCCAATTAATAAAGAATCAATACATTTTTCCATATATTCTTGAGAGTTGTAACAAGGTACAACGAAAGATATGTATTTCATATTTCACCTACTTACTAATTTATTTCATTATATCATTGTTTTAAAAATTAGACTAGTAGTAAATCAATGTCTACTTGTTTGCTAGAATATTAGTGAAAAGTTTTTCTAAACGCAACCCTAATTTTGTAAAAGGTTGCATTTAATCGGGTAAAACTATCTAGTTGCA
>CALVSS010000105.1 GCA_944359095.1 uncultured Bacilli bacterium
CATATACTTCTATTCTTGGAGGAATAATAACAGATGCTGGAGCAACTTCCATATCTATTGGTATTATTTCGGCAGTTTCATTTGTTTCTTCTTCGGTTTTTCCAGTAATAATATTACTTTCAGAAGTTGCCATATTTTTTAACTGAATTGTACTATTTTTTTTCTCTATTACTTTATCTGCTTCTAGTGTTACTACTTCATTAGATTGTAATACTAAAGCAACTGAAATCATAATTATTCCTAGTGTTGCTAAAACGGAGCTGATCAGTTTCACTCTTTTCAAATTAGTCACCTCAACTGTTTTTTGTAACAATATCATTGTATCTTATTTCACATAACTTGTCAATTTTCTACTTTATTTTAAATGTCTTGGGAGCTTTCTTATAGACTATTGCTAAAGCTAGGATACTATATAAAATAGTCAATGCAATAGCTAAAATAGAAAAAGTAGTTGTTGATATCTTTAAGTCTGTTACGCTATAAGCAACAAAATAAGTTCCTAATGAAATTAGTGAATAACTGAAACTTTTCATTGACATATTTCTATCATATGGTTGAAATAAATAATATATAACTAAATAATGGATAGAAAAAAACATACTTAAAGATAAAATAAATATTGGTATGGAAATATAATTAATATAGTTATTACTACCACCAGATAAATATAATAATATTGGTAAAGCAATAGCTATTACTAAGGCTGGTATTAAATTTATCTTAGATACCGTAAGTAGTCTTGTTTTAAAGATATTTAAAATGACCTTGGGATTTCTATAAAAATTAAAAGTTAGCATGGCATGATCACAGTTATAAAACATTGCTTGTGTAATAATTGCTCCTCGGTTAATAAAATACATAATTAATACAAACCATGAAATATTATTTAATAGAAAGTGATTTAAATTTGTTCTTATCTCTGGATTTATTTGTATTCCTATTCCAACTCCAACAACGATTAAAAAAGAAATTGTTGCAAACCACTTAGCACTTCTTAATAATATTTCTTTATGTCGTTCAAAGAATATGGTATTAAATAAATCATAACCTTTTTTTCCTTTTAATTTTTTTTCATCAATCTTCTTATCTTTATCTTTAATTGCAACCATGGCCTGCCTAGAATATTCTCTTGCCTGATTATTATTAAGTACAGCTGTTTTCGTGTTTAAACGTTTATAAATTAGTTTATAGTTGTTAATCTTCATTAATCCTTGATAGCAATATCCGGCTATTGGTATAAATATAATATCTAATCCTATGATGATACTATTTGGTATTGTTATATTTATTATTGGTAATAGACAAGTAAGAAGTAAAATTATAACTGATGTCCAATAAAGTGGATAATTATAAATAATTGCTATTTTATATTTATTATAGTGCCCTATATTTAATCTTTCGCCAATAAATCTTCCTAAAAAGCCAAAAATAGTATAGATGAAAATAATTGGACTTTTTATTAATATTAGTAAAGCAATACTATGGGTTATTAAATTTATTATAGATTCTGTCCATAATGTTGTCTTCATATATTGTTTTGCATCCATATTAAATAAAATAATAGAAAAGTATTTTTTTGTACTAATACCTAGTATTTTATTGTTAAATATGATACCAAATAAAGTAAATATAAAATAAATATGTAAGATATTAGTAGAAATATTTGTTGATGTTATTGTAGTTGCAATCATAAAGATAAAAAAGAAATAAGCAAATTTATAGGCAATTAATTTTATAGAAGATAATATTAAAGCAAGTACTCTAATTACCTTTTTTACTTTTGTACTTTTATATAAACTATTTCCTGGGAATAAGTCTTTTAAAATTGGTAGTTTTTTTATATTGTATATAAAAGCATTCATGGCATAGGTTATATCTATTTTAAATGACATTTTTAAAGTATTAATCATTTTCTTCATCCTTTAAGCTTTCAATTATTTTATCTTTATATTTCTTAGTATTTAAGTTTTTCTTTTCTATTAACTCAAGTTTTTTATTATTTAGTATTACTATTTCATCACATAAATCTAAAGCTAATTCTAAGATATGAGTTGAAAAAATTAAGATATGGTCTTTTTTCATATTTTTTAGTACTTGTTTCATTTCTTCTTGAACTACAATATCTAATGACGTTAATGGTTCATCTAGTAATAATACTTTAGGGTTAGCAATAAAATTAATTAATAATTGC
The DNA here is from genome assembly GCA_944359095.1 of uncultured Bacilli bacterium. Lineage (GTDB taxonomy): Bacteria > Bacillota_I > Bacilli_A > RF39 > UBA660 > Faecimonas. The sequence goes on from CALVSS010000105.1 coordinate 2,192, forward strand.
ATTTTATTTTTCATACCATGAGAATAGTCTTTTAATAGTTTATCTTGATCTTCTTTATTTATTTTTACTAAGTCAAAATATTCATCTATTGTTTTAGGTTCTGTAATTTTTTCTTTATTAATTTCTAAAAAGAAAGTTAAGAACTCTTTTCCTGTTAAAAATTCTGGTACTGTTGGTGTTGAAATTACATATCCTATATCTTCTGTTTTTAATTCGTTTTCTCCATATTGGTCTGATAAAATAAATTTTCCTCTATCTTTTTCTATATCTTCATTGATACAATTAAAAAAAGTTGTTTTTCCTGCTCCATTTCTTCCTATTAAACCATAGATTTTTCCTTCTTCAAAGGTAAAATCTATATCTTTTAATACTACTTTTTCACCAAATGATTTTGTTAAGTTTTTTATGATTAACTTCATACGACTCCGTCGAGTAGACGAACTCGACTCCTCCTCTCTTATGCTTTTATTTTCTTATGAGAGGTTCGTCTATTCGCCCCTCA
>CALVSS010000106.1 GCA_944359095.1 uncultured Bacilli bacterium
ATATTAATAAAATTAGAATGAAAATGGGAATGGTTTTCCAGCAATTTAATTTGTTTCCTCATTTGACGGTTTTAGAAAATATGATTTTGGCTCCAACGAAACTTAAGATAATGAGTGATGAGGAAGCTAAGAAGAAAGCTATTTCTTTACTTGAATCAATCGATTTAAAGGATAAAAAAGATTTTTATCCTAGTCAACTATCGGGAGGACAAAAACAAAGAGTAGCTATTGTTAGAGCAATGATTATGGATCCTAAGATGATGTTATTTGATGAGCCAACTAGTGCTCTTGATCCGGAGATGATTGGAGAAGTTACTAGTTTAATGCAAAAATTAGGTGATGATGGAATGACGATGGTTGTTGTTTCACATGAGATGAATTTTGTTAAGAATTTTGCGACAAGAGTTATATTTATGGAAAATGGTACCATAATAGAAGAGGGCAGTGCCGATCAAATTTTTATTCACCCTAAAAATGAAAGATTAAAAGAATTTCTATCAAAAGTTGATTAAAAGACTGGTAATATTTGTTAAATGTGTTATAATTTATTTATAATAGCCCGGCAGGTATGCGTGTATGAGGGGCTATTAAGAAGACAACTATAAATAAGTCAAGTACTTTTTAGTAGATTTTATGAAAAAGTTTGAAAATAGAAATTTATTAAAATTATTGCATGACAAAAACAACTAAAAGATTCAAATTTTTGAAAATTTTTAGTTTCTGTTGTCTTTAATATTGTCGTATCTAATATAATCTCTATCTTCTTTAAGAATATAGTAGATGATAGTTAATAGTTTACGACTAATGCCTGCTAAGGCTACAAAATGGTGTTTACCTTCAGATATTTTCTTATCATAATAAGCTCTAAGTTCTGGTTCATTAGATATAGCAACTAAACTTGCTGTATAAATAGCATGACGAAGATAAGGAGAACCTCTTTTAGAAGTTTTATCATTGGATGATAGCTTATTACCAGATTGATTTTCGGAAGGGTCAGTACCAGCAAAAGCAATCAGTTTACTTGGCTTATTAAAGTTATTAATATCTCCAATTTCAGCTAAAATAATGGGAGCTAAGTTAATACCAATACCAGGAACTGATAAAAGATGACTATCTAATTTATTATAAAGTTCTTTGATCTGATTACTAACTTCATTAATTTGATTTTCTAAAAAGATAATTTGATTGATAAGTTGTTTAATTTCGAAAGAACAAGCATCAGTAGTGAATTTAATACCAAAAGAATCTTTAGCTATTTCTTTAATATGAAGAGCTGTATCTTTATTAAATTTACCTTTACTGTATTTAGATAATAAGTTAGCTAGTTTAGTAGTAGAAATCTTGATAATGTCATCAGGAGTGGGACAGTTAAGTAACAACTGTTTAGATGTTGTACCAAAAACATCACAAAAAAGTTTTTTGTACTCTGGAAACACTTTATCTAATAAACCAATAACTTGTACTTTTAAAGAAGAAACATTATTCACAATATTACTTCTAAAGCGAGTTAGTTGCTTTAAAGATAAAAGGCTTTCTTCTGGTAACTTTGATTCATTTGAACCAAAAACTCTTAAGTAGTCTGCAATAATAATAGAATCAATAACATCATTCTTTTGTTTTCTATTATTATAGGCTCCACGATAAGATTTAATTTGATAAGGGTTATAAACAGAAACATTAAATCCATTATCAGTTAAAGCAGAGTACAAAGCAAGCCAGTAATGACCAGTTGCTTCCATAGCTACTTCAATATTACTTAAATCACCTAATTTATCTTGAATAGTCGATAAAAGTTTTTTGAAACCATCGTTACTGTTGGTAAATTTAATTGCTCTTATAACAATATCTCCAGCATTGTTGATAAGAGAAGCGACATGATTAGTTTTGGCAATATCAATGCCTAAATAATATTTCATAATAACAACTCCATTCTTGATATTTAAGATAGAGGCAAGTGCCCTCAGTATCTTTACAAAGATATAACCTCGCAAATAAAAGGCAAAAGCAAACTCGCAAGTCCTTATACAACTTATTAATATCCAATTTGTAAAGAAGAGGCTTTAGTCTTGTTAAAGAACCAAATGTTCAAGGAGGAAGCTAAAACCACTCTATCTCTACAGACATTATAATATAGATTTTGATAATCTACAAATAATGAGTTTATAGATATCTCTTAACAAAAATCTTAATAAGAAAATGTAGTTAAAAAATATCTTAACTACATTATACGAGGAGGAAACGAGAAATGAAAAAAATAATATTAATTTATGTAATTATAATTGGATTATTATTACTTTGTATAACAAGTAATAAACAACTATTAAATAACATTTATCATAAAATTTTCGATGGGTATTTAATAATCAAACAAGATTCAAATGAAAACTATAATGGCATAGGACAAAAAGATGTTTATAACAAAGATGGATATTTTACTACATTTACGACTTCTAGTGATAAAACTTATAAAGAGTACAAACAAAATGGAGATTCTTCATGGAGTAATAAAGAATATTGGAATGGGAAAATGCAAGATACTGGGTGTGGCATTACTGTTTTATCTATTATTTTAAGTGGGTATGGAATGAACTATACACCTGAAGATTT
>CALVSS010000107.1 GCA_944359095.1 uncultured Bacilli bacterium
ATTACTGGTAGTTATGGTAAAACAAGTAGTAAAAATATTTTAAGTGATATTTTAAATATTAAATATAATGCTTTACCTACACCTAGAAATTTAAATACTTATAATGGTTTAATTATGACAGTTAATAATAATTTATCTAAGTTTAATGATATTTTTATTGCTGAAATGGGGGCTTATGTCAAAGGAGAGATTCGTGGGTTATGTAAATTGGTAAAACCACAATATGGTATTTTGACTCGTCTAGGTACTGCTCATTTGGAATCTTTTGGAAGTGAGCAAAATATCATTGATGGTAAGTTTGAACTTATTGAATCTTTACCAAGTAATGGGTTTGCTGTTTTAAATGGTGATGATCCTAAACAGGTTTCTTATCATTTGAAAAATAAAGTAAGAGTCATTTGGATTGGTATTGATAATCCTGATGTAGATGTTAGGGCTACTAATATAAAGTGTTCTAATCGTGGTACAGAATTTGATGTTACTTTTCCTAATGATGATCAAAGTTATCATTTTGAAACTAAGTTATTAGGAGATCATAATGTTTATAATATTTTAGCTGGTCTTGCGTTTGGATATGAGTTTGATATTTCTATTCCTGATTTACAACAAGCTGTTAAAGGTGTTCGTCCTGTAGAGCATCGGTTGGAATTAAAGAGACTTGGTAATTTTTATCAGATTGATGATGCTTATAATTCTAATCCTATTGGTGCTCATAACGCTGTTAAAGTTTTAGGAATGATGCCGGGATTAAAAGTAGTTGTTACTCCTGGTATGATAGAATTAGGAGATAAAGAAGATGAATATAATAAAACTTTTGGTGAACAAATTGCTAGGGTAGCTGATTATGTTGTCTTGATTGGAGAACATAAGACGAAACCAATTCGTGAAGGCCTTTTATCTAAGGGGTTTGATAAAGAGAAAATTGTAGTATTTAATGATGTACGTGATGCATATCCTTTTATTGGAGAGTTGGCTACTAGTACTAAGAATTCAGAAGTTTATGCATTATTTGAAAATGATTTACCAGATACATATAATGAATAGGAGTTGAAAGTATGAAAATTAAAGTTGGTGTTATTTATGGTGGTGAATCTGTAGAGCATGAAGTAAGTATTATTTCAGCTATGCAGGCTATGAATAAATTGGATGAAGAAAAATATGATATTATTCCAATTTATATTACTAAAGATAGAGAATGGTATACAGGAGAAATGTTAAAAGATATTGAAGTATATCAAGATTTGTCTTTAATTAAAAAATATGGAAAGAATGTAGTTTTATATTATAAAAATGGGTCTTTTGTTTTACAAAAGAAGACTTTTCCAAGAACTATAGTTAATGAAGTAGATATTATTTTACCAGTTGTTCACGGTACTAATGTAGAAGATGGTGGACTACAAGGATATTTACAAACCATTGGTGTTCCTTTTGTCGGTAGTGATGTTTATGCTTCTGTTGTTGGACAAGATAAAGTGTTTATGAAAGATATTTGGAAGAATGTAAAACTTCCTATGACTGATTATGTTTGGTTTTATGATGCTGATTATAAACGTGACCAAGAAGAAGTTATTCAAAAGGTTTCTAAACTTAAATATCCAGTTATTGTAAAACCTGCAACTACTGGTTCTAGTGTTGGAATTGCTGTATGTAGTAATGAAGAAGAGTTAGTTGATGCTATTGACGAAGCTATTCAATATGATAAGAAAATTTTAGTAGAAGAGGTAGTTCAAAATTTAAAAGAAGTTAATATTGCTGTTATGGGTAATTATGAACGTCAGAAGGTTAGTGAAATCGAAGAAGTTCTTTCTGGACATAAATTTTTAACTTTTGCTGATAAATATATTGGTGATGGTAAAGGAAAATTAAAAGGTATGAAGGCTGGAGTTAAAGGCCCTTCTAAAGGTATGGCTTCTGCTAATAGAAAATTACCTGCTGATCTTCCAGAAAAAGTTAGAAAAGAAGTGGAAGATATTGCTGTTAAAGCTTTCCGTGCTTTAGGATCTTCTGGTAATAGCCGTATTGATTTCTTGATTGATGAAAAAACAAATAAGGTATATATTAATGAAATAAATTCTATTCCTGGTAGTTTAGCATTTTATTTATGGGAAGCTAAAGGTATTAATTTTTCTTCTGTTCTAGATGAAATGATTACTATAGGTGTTAAGGATTATAAGAAGCGTATGAGTAAGACACATTCTTTTGAATCTAATATTTTACAAGGATTTGCTCTTCATGGTGGAGTCAAAGGTATGAAAGGGAAATTAAGATAAATTTCTCTTTTTTTATAAATAAATTTATATAAATAAAAAAGCAACCTTAAGTGGTTGCTTTAAATGCATTATGGTGGACTGTTAGGGATTCGAACCCTAGACCCACTGATTAAGAGTCAGTTGCTCTACCAACTGAGCTAACAGTCCATAAAACTTGTTACTTATTGAGTATAACATAAAATTAGGAAAAAAGGAATAATAAATTTCTTTTTTTTACCTTTTTTGTTACAGTTCAGATAGAAAAGACTAAATAAAAGTCAAATCTATCTTTTTTATTACTATTTTACTAGAAGAT
>CALVSS010000108.1 GCA_944359095.1 uncultured Bacilli bacterium
TACTTAAAATTATCTAGTTTTTTCTATTTCCTTAATTACAATAATTTTTTACTGAAATTTAGTTTTGAAATCAACTAGTTTGTTTTTTTACTACCTCATTGTGTAGGCAGATTATAACATATTTTTTAAAAAATGTCAAGTTTGCACTAACTTTCTATTATTTGTTTATGATTAACTTAGGTCATTTATAATTTCATTAGACATTTTAATTTACAATTTTACATATAAAAAGGAAAGGCATCCTTTCCTTATTCTGTTTTACAAGTTGCTCCTGTTTGTTCATATACTTGGGTAATTTTATCAAAATCTACTTTTTTATTATCATTTAATAATTGTTCAATGGATGAATCAATTTTTATTAATTCATTTATGTCCATTGTTTCATAATTAATATCTGTTGTACTAGTTAGGGTATTACCATCAATAGATACATCATATTTATATTGCTTAATATTATCGAAGTTACTATATAAAGATTCTACTTGATCTTTATATTGATTTAGCGTATCTATTTGATCAGTAGTAATTTGTTCTGTTGTTTTTACTTTTGTTACATCAGAACCTTTGTAATAAACTTCATAATTAAAGCTCATTTCCATACCATTCATATTTGTTGTTCTAGTACATACCATTTTTTGTTCTTTTGTAGATGTCGTACATCCTGTTACTAAAAGTAGTAACATTCCCAATAAAACTAAACCTTTTTTCATAAACTCTCCTCTCTATTAAAATTATGTCATATTTTTTTAATTTTTACAATAAAAAAAATGACAAAATAAATTTTGTCATGCGTCCCTTTTCAGGGACTTTTTCTTTTGATATAATTCTATCATGGAACATATGGATATTAATCAATTTAATTGTTGGGCCAAAAATCATATTTTTGATGATTCCAAATTTGATAATGATGGCTTTATTATTTCTGAAAATACTAAATCTTTTAAATCTACTGGCATTATTGCCTCTATTTTTCAAGATCATTGGGATTCTTATTACTATAAATACAAAAATTCTATTGACTCTCTTAGACCTAATGCTAATAAAGAAGTTCATAAGATTATTGATTGTGCTAATCATAATCTTGGCTTTACTGTTTATTCTTGTCCTCATTGTGATGAAATTATTTTTTCTCATCATACCTGTAAAGGTAAATTATGTTCTTCTTGTGGTATTAAATCTCAAAAAATTAAAACTCAAAATGTTCTAGAAAAATGTATCAATTGTAAGCATAGACACATCACTTTTACTATACCTAATTCTCTTTGCCATTGGTTCTTTAATTTTCTTCCCTCTACTTCTATTCTATTTGAATCTGTTAATGATACTATTTATTCTGTTATTAATGGTAAAGTTAAAAAAAATAAATCTTCCAAATATAATTTGAAATATTCTCCTGGTTTTTTTGCTTTTCTTCATACCTTTGGTAGACCGCTTAACTTTAATCCTCATATTCATGTCATTATTGCTGAATATATCGTTGACAAAAACAAAGAGTTGAAAAAATTTAATTATTTTAATTATGAAGCTTTATCTAAAAGATTCATGAAAATTCTTCTAGATAAAATGGAAAAATATTTTGGAAAGAAAAAATTTAAAGATACTAAAAATAAAATGTATTTAACCTACAAAAATGGTTTTTATGTAAACAACAAACTAGAAGATGATGGATATAAGTTTTCTTCTATTGAAGAATTAATTAGGTATCTTACTAGATACTGTGCTAGACCAGCTATGGCTGAATCTAGAATTCTTAACTATGATGGAAACAATATTACTTTTTGTTACTCCGATCACACTAACGAAGAATACCATGAAGAGATTAATTCTGCTTTTGAATTTATCACAAAACTCCTTAGACATCTTTTGCCTGAAAACTTTAAATCTATCAGAAGTTATGGTTTCTATAATAAGTCTTCTAAATTATGTGATAAACTTAAATATATTATTTCTAGAGAAAAAATTAAAATAAAACGAGACCTACTCAAATGGAAAAACTTAATATTAACTTCTTTTAATAGGATTCCCATTGTTTGTCCGTTATGTGGAGAAATGATGAAGCCGGAGTTCGAAGTCTCGTGAAGGAGTATTATATGAGCAATATGTTAAGAAAAATAAATCGGCATAAAAACATAGATGTTAGAATGAGTTTGAAATTAGAATGTCCGAAGTGTAAAAATTATAAATTAATACCAAAAGAGACATTTGATAAAATGACAGAGAAAGAATTCAAAGAAGGAAAAGTGTTTCTTTGTAAATAATGTAATATTAGAATGAATCCTGTTTCAGTAGAAGTTGATTACTAAAATTTAATAATAATTAGAAATAATCAGATATATTATCTGAGTTTTTGTGATGGGGCAATCATATTTTCACTTATTCAATTAAATGAAGCAAATTCCTAATATATAAAAAAAAGAAGATTTCTCTTCTTTAGAATAAAGAAGTGAAAAGTTTTTCTAAACGCAACCCTAATTTTGTAAAAGGTTGCATTTAATCGGGTAAAACTATCTAGTTGCAT
>CALVSS010000109.1 GCA_944359095.1 uncultured Bacilli bacterium
AATTAATTATTAAACATGATTTTAAAAAGGCTTCTTTACTTAGAAAAAAAGAGAATGATTTGCAAACAAAAATGAATCGTTTAAGTCTTGAAAAAGAATCTAGTTCTAAACGAGTTCTTACTTTAGATGATGTTTATGATGTTATTTATACTAAAACTAAGATACCAATTAAACAAATATTAAATATGAATATAGAAAGTTTACAAAAGACTTTATCTAAAGTGGTTTTTGGACAAGATCAAATAATTTATGATTTTTTAAAAAGTGTTATTTCTTCTAAAAAGAAAAATTTACCTTCAGGATACCTTTTTGTTGGTAAAAGTGGATTAGGTAAAACATTATTGGTACGAGAATATGCAAAATTATTATATCCAAAAGATGCTTTTATTAAATTAGATATGAGTGAATATCGAGAAAGCAGTACGGTTTCTAAAATTATTGGTTCTCCTCCAGGTTATGTTGGTTATCAAGATAAAAATAGTCTTTTAGATAAAATTAAACTTCATCCATATTCTTTATTATTATTAGATGAAGTTGAGAAAGCTCATTCTAGTATTTTAAAACTTTTTTTACAAGTTTTTGATGATGGAGTTATGACTACTTCTTATGGAGAAGCTGTAAGCTTTCGTCACACTTTAATTATTATGACTTCTAATTTAGGTGCTAATAAGAATACTATTGGTTTTTTAAATCAAAAAGAAACATTTATTAGGAATGATCTTAAAAAATTTTTTGGTGTTGAATTATTAAATAGACTAGATGGGGTATTTTACTTTTTACCATTTTCTTCTAAAGATATTGAAAAAATTATTAGTTCTAAAGTCAATCAAAAATATCCAGATTTATCTAGTTTAGAAAAGAAAAAATTAATATGTAATATTAAAGAACAGTGTCAATATGAAGAGTATGGAGCTAGAAAAATAGATAAGATATTAGAACAAATGGATTTAAATACAGTTTATAAATAAATAACTGTATTTTTTCTTTTAGTGATATGATATACTAGTAGTAGGTGATTTTATGAAGCTTTATAATACTTTAACAAGAAAAATTGATGAATTTATTCCTAATGAAGAAGGGAAGGTTAAGTTTTATACTTGTGGTCCTACTGTTTATCATTATGCTCATATTGGAAATATTAGAAATTATATAGGACATGATATTTTAGATAAAACTTTAAGATATTTAGGGTATGATGTTGTTAGAGCTATGAATATTACAGATGTTGGTCATATGACTAGTGATTCTGACTCTGGAGAAGATAAGATGGAAGTTGCTCGTAAAAGAGAACATAAATCTGCTATGGAGATTGCAAAATTTTATACGGATGCCTTCTTTAAAGATTTTAAAATGGTTAATTGTAAAGTACCAGAAATTGTTTCTCCAGCTACGGAAAATATTGATGAATATATTAAGATTATTACTGTTTTACTTGATAAGGGTTATGCTTATTTATCTGGTGGTAATGTTTATTTTGATACTACTAAATTAGATGATTATTATGTTTTAACTAATCATCAAGAAGATAAAATGGTAGTTGGTGTTAGAGAAGGTGTAGAAGAAGACGATAATAAACGAAATCAAGCGGATTTTGTATTATGGTTTACTACTAGTAAATTTGAAAATCATGAATTGTTATGGGATTCTCCATGGGGACGTGGATATCCAGGTTGGCATATTGAATGTTCTGGTATTTCTATTAAATATTTAGGAGAATATCTTGATATTCATGGTGGTGGTGTTGATAATATATTTCCACATCATACCAATGAAATTGCTCAAAGTGAGGCTTATTTAGGTCATAAATGGTGTAATTATTGGTTTCATAATGAACATTTATTAGATGAGTCAGGAAAGATGAGTAAGTCTCATGGAGCAATATTAACAGTTTCTACATTAAAAGAAAAAGGATATGACCCTTTAGCATTTCGTTTTATGTGTTTAAATTCTCATTATAGAAAACAATTAGTCTTTTCTTATCAAGCTTTAGATCAGGCAGTTCAAACTTTAAAGAAGTTACGTAATCGTATTTCTTCTATTGTTCCTGATCATAAAGAAAATAAAGATTTAGAAGAAGACTATCATAAACAATTTGTTGATGCTATTTCAGATGATTTAAATACTGCTAATGCACTTTCAGTTTTATATTCTGTTTTAAAAGATGATGATTTACCTGGTAGTAGTAAATTACGATTGGTTTCTGATTTTGATAGGGTTTTCTCTTTAGATTTAATTCAAGAGAAAAAGACTGTTTCAGATGATTCTTATATTTTAGAACAAATTGAAAAGCGTAAGGAAGCAAAGAAAAATAAAGACTTTTCATTAGCTGATTCTATACGCGATGAATTATTAAAACAAGGAATTCGTTTAATTGATAGTCGTGAAGGTACGACATATGAAATAATAGAATAGGAAGTTTTCTTCCTATTTTTCAAAGTGGTGATAATCTGAAAAATAAAACTAAATTTATTTTAGAAAAATACCTAAAAAAGGGCAGACTTCCCCTTACCCCAAG
>CALVSS010000110.1 GCA_944359095.1 uncultured Bacilli bacterium
CTCAAATTGTTTTATTAGCTAAAAGAAAAATATTAGATACAGATAAATATATCTTAGCTGGTATTTTGGGAATGCTATTATTTCAACAAGTACAAAATATTGGTATGACTGTTGGTCTTCTTCCTATTACTGGTATAACCCTTCCTTTTATTTCTTATGGAGGATCTAGTTTACTTTCTTATATGATTTTAGTTGGTATTATTTTAAATATTTCAATGGAAAAATCTAAACATTATAAATATAGATAAAGGACTACCTATTTAAAATAATAAGTAGTCCTTTTAAATTTTTGAATTAATTGATGGTATAATTACGTTTTGAATTTCATTTCTAATTTGATTTTTTATAGTTTTTAATTCATTTATGTTATCTCTATAGGGAATATCGTTATTTATTAAAAAGTTTTGTTTCATTAAAGCCTCTAATTCATTATACAAATCATCTAATTCCGCTAAATTATTTCTTAAATTATATACCTTATTTTTTAAAATTTTATATTGTCTTCTTACAATTTCATCATTCATATTTATCTCTCTATTCTATTTTATCAAAAATATTTTCAGCTTTATGAACCAAATTATGGTATTTTTGAACATTAGCTACAACAATATTGGAAAAATTTTCTCTTTTATTTTCTATTATTTTAAATTTATTTTCTAATTCATTTAATAAAGTAATTAGCGCTTGTGTATTACTAGTTTTATAGTTGCTATTTAGGGTGTTTAAACTCTCTTTTAAATTTATAAAACTTTGTTGTTCTTCTTTTACAAATATTTGAAATTTATCTAATTCTCTTATAATTTGCTCTTCATCTATTACTATATTCATATTATTTCCTCATATAAATTATCATTGTCTGATAGAATTTCTATGTTTATTGCAGAAATTTTATCTCTTATTTCTTGTTCTGATCTTTGAATATTATTCATTTGATTTACTATATTATTCTTTACTTCTATCAGCTTATTTCGATGATCTATCATTCTTTGCTTTTCATTATTTAAGACTCTTAATTCATAATAACAATATCTTACGTTTAAATTACTATATAAACTTATGATTGCATTTTCTTTATCAATACATCTATTAAAGATATTAACAATTTGGTTTTGGCTATTTAAATTGAATTGTATTTTATTGCCTATTTGTTGATACTTTTCTACGATATATTTATATACTTCTTTTAGAGATGATAGTTCTGTTAACATATTTTTAACTTTTGCTTTTTCATGGGTACTATTATTAGATAACTCCAGTGACTTTCGATCTCTCCAAAAAGTTAAAGTAGAGTTTTCTTGATTATATAAATTTAAAATAGTCATTTCATAGTTTTCTAGTAATTGATTTAGTCTATCTATTTGAAACCTTAATTCATCAATATTCACTTCAATATTCATATTATGATCACCTAATTTATTTTATAAAGAAAAACTACTTGACGTAGTTTGTTCTTTATTTTTTTCATTTTTTTATTCTGTTGCGAAAGCTTCAGAGATTTTTCCTTCAGTATCAGAATATGTTGAAACTGTATTTTCAATTGCTTGTTTTGTTTGTGTAGCAATTTCTTGTGTTGCTGCATCAATTTTATTTTTAATTACACCTAATGAATTAATTAAGTTTGATGCTTGATTTCCTCCAATAAAACCGCAATTTTGAACAGCTTGTTGTGCCTGTGTTAATGCTGATTTAGCAGATTCTGCAATTGTTGTTAATCTACTTGCTACAGAAGATGCAGATTGTAAATCGATTCCTCTTACTCCACTTATATTTTCCATAATAGAACTTGTGTCCATCGTTTTAGAAATCACTGAAAAAGATTGAGGTGAGTATTGTGACTGTGTTTCCATAGCCCATGCTTGTGCTGCACTATTCATTGAATTTACTACACTTTCAAATGTTTGATTAGAACTATTGATTAAACTATCAATTGCAGGCTTAAATGATTCATTAAAAAATTTTTGTGATTGATTACACGCCCATTTATCAGCCATTCCTCCTATAAATTGTGTTTGCATATCATCACCTAATGCTTTAATCAAATTTTGATATGCTTGTTTTACTGAATTAATTGAAGTTGTTACTTCATCTGGATTAAATCCTGTTAATGCCATATTATTACCTCCTATTATATTTGTTATTTATTGATAGACTTTATCTTCTATCTATATCAATTTTCTAACATATTATTTTTTTTGTCAATGGTGTTTACATTGTTTTTACATTTTTTATGATTATTCTGTGATATGACTTTGGGATTTTTTCCAAAAATTTGACAGTTTAAAAAGATTAGATTCCTATTCCCCCTCTTAAAACAAGGGTTTTATTATGTTAAGTTTTTGACATTTTATTATTTTGTATTATTTATCTATAATATATTGCTACATAAAAGTTTTTTATAAGTTTAATTAATAGAAAAGTATATTTATATTTTGTTCAAGGACATAAAGACAATACTGGAAAAGTGAAACAACATGCTGAAAAAAGGGATATTTAGATGAATTGA
>CALVSS010000111.1 GCA_944359095.1 uncultured Bacilli bacterium
ATTGGAGGATTTGGACCATTATTTGGACTTGTGTTTATAATCTCAATAATAGGAATGGTAGTTGGAGTTATAAAATTCTATAAAAATGAAAAGAATAATTTACGTTATATTACATTACCAGCAATAGCAATTATAATAAGCATGATTTTATTAGGAGAAAATTGGTGGGCAAGATATGTTCCACAATTTTACTTATTTCCAGTAGGAACTGTTTTATTATTAATCTATGTTCAAAAATATTTTAAAAATAAAAAAACACCATTGATATTTATTGGGGTGTTATGCACAGCAATGATATTAAATATTAGTTTATTTCTCCCATCTAGTTATACAATGGTAAAATCATTTGGAGAAATAGATAGAGATATTAGTGAAATGAAAAATACAAAAGATTTAAAACTACATATTGCAACAAAAGATTTATACGGATATTACTATGATTTGAATGATCACGGAGTCAAGTATCAAATAAAAGAAAATATTGCTGAAAAAAATATAATTTATAAATATAGTTGGAGAATCGTGGTGGAAAAGCAATGATAAAAAAAGTAAAAGAATATATAAAATTAATAAGAGTAAAACATTGGCTAAAAAATGGTTTAGTATTCTTACCAATATTTTTTAGTATTACTGACGTTAATTTAAAAAATATATTAACATGCATTCTAGGGTTTATAATTTTTTCTTTCGCATCATCAATTGTATATGTAATAAATGATATGAATGATGTAGAAAAAGATAAATTACATCCTATTAAGAAGAAAAGACCATTAGCAGCAGGAACCATTTCTATAACACAAGCTAAAATAGTAATAGTATTATTAATTATTTTAATGGGTTTAATGATGAGCTTTATTTTTCTAGATATTCACAATATATGGGCAATACTTATCCCAATAATTTATATAATATTAAATATTTTATATAGTAAATGGCTAAAGCATATACCTATTATTGATGTAGTAATACTTGTTTCAGGATTTGTTCTAAGGGTAATGTATGGTGGAGTTGTTATTAACTGCACAGTTTCTAAATTTTTATATCTAATGATTATATTTGGATCATTTTATTTAGGATTTGGAAAGCGTAGAAATGAAATAATAAAAAATGGAAAAAAGAGTAGAAAAGTATTAGAATTATATAATAAAGAATTTTTAGATAAAAACATGTATGTAGCTTTAGCTCTTGCCATGGTCTCTTACACTTTATGGTGTGTAGATGCATCAACAATATTAAGAATTGGTAATGATTATTTATTTTGGACTATTCCGTTATTAATGGTAATATTTCAATTATATAGTTTAAATATAGAAGGTAATTCTTTTGGTGATCCTATAGAAGTAGTTCTTGGAGACAAAGTACTATTAGGAACTATGCTTCTTTATATTATAACAATGGTAGTTTTATTATACATAATATGATAAATGCATATGATTTTGATAAAACAATATATGATGGCGATTCAACTGTCGATTTTTACATATATTGTTTAAAAAGAAAAAAAAGTATTATCTTCTTATTACCAATTCAAGTTTTTGCAATGGTTTTATATATATTAAAAATAAAAGATAAAGAATATTTTAAAGAAAAATTTTTTATCTTTCTAAAAAAAATACCAGATGTTGATTTATATGTGAGAGACTTTTGGGAAAAAAATATAAAAAAAATAAAAAAATGGTATTTAGATCAAAAAGAACAGACAGATGTTATTATTTCTGCATCACCAGAATTTTTATTAAAGCCTCTTAAAAAGAGATTAAAAATAGATAAAATAATAGCGACAAAAGTAAATAAAAAAACAGGTAAGTTTGAATCAAAAAACTGTCATGGACAAGAAAAAATAAAGAGATTTGAACAAGAAAAAAAGAATAAAAAGATTAATAAGTTTTATTCAGACTCAGTATCAGCAGATAGACCAATGTTAGAATATGCAAAAGAAGGATATGTAGTAGTGAATGAAGAAATAAAAAAATATACTCAAAGTAAGGAGTCTTAAAATGATAAAAGTAATTAATAATACAAAAGAAAAAATAAATAAACTTTTAACAAAAAAGAATATATTAATATTTACAATAATAATTGCTCTTATAATGTTAGTACCTATTATTTGGGCTTCTTTATATACTCATCCTTCTGCAGATGACTTTAATTATGGTGTAAGAACAATAAATAAAATTCAAACAGAAGGATTATTAGAAGTATTAAAAGGATCATTTGCTCAAATGTTATATAGTTATAAAAGTTGGCAAGGAACATATAGTGCAATTATTCTTTTCTCATTAAATCCAAGTGTATTTGGCGATAATCTCTATTTTTTAACAACAGTTATTATAATAGGTATGTTATTATTTAGTTTGTATTATTTTCTTAATCAAATAATACACAAATTATTAAAGTTAGATAAAATTTCATTCTATATAATTTTAATAATTTTTTTCCTATTATCAATAGAAACAATTCCTAGTAAGATTGAAGGACTATACTGGTGGAATGGTTCAAGTTATTATATGCTGTTTTTTGCCTTAGAATTGATTGAAATCGGACTATTAATAAAAAGATATTTTTTAAATAAAAGGACGAAATTGAATTTTGCCATTTTAAATATCTTAATATTTATTATTGGCGGTGGTAATTTTATAGTTGCCCTTCAACAAATAATAATATTATTTTTCTTAAATTTGATATTATTAATAAATAAAAAAGATAAGAATGCTATAACATTATTTATTGTTTCATTAGTAGGACTTGGAATTAGTGCAATAGCCCCAGGAAATGCTGTAAGAGCTGCCTCTTCTATTAGTATGAATCCAATAAAAGCAATTATTTATTCTTTTATCTATGCCATGGAAAAAATATTTACATGGATAAATCCGTTAAATATTTCAATAATTTGTTTACTAGTGGGACTATTATATCCTACATATCAAAAAATAAATTATAAGTTTAAGCACCCATTATTATTTATTTTAATACTTTATGGAATTTTTTCTGCAGAATTTACTCCAACTTTATACTCACAATCTAGTCTTGGTGCAGGAAGATTGTGGAATATAATGTATATTAGTTTAATGTTATTACTATGTATTACATTATATTATATAATTGGATTTATTAGAAATAGTTTAATTGAAAAGAAAGTCTTGGATAAAAAGAGTGAAAACATTATAGCGCAAATGGTTAAGAAAAATAGAATTACAATATTTTTATTATTTGTCATTATTATTGCCATAAATATGGTTATAAATATAAATTACTTAACTTCATATCAAACTTATAAAATATTAAGAAATGGTGAAGCAAAACAATATGATAAAGAATGGAAAAAGCGAATGAACATTCTATATAATGATAAAATTAAAGATGTTGAATTTAAGAGCTTATCTGTATACCCATCACCAATTGTATATGAAGATTTTAGTGAGGATGAAACAAGTTGGTTAAATACTCCAGCAGCAGAAATATATGATAAAAACTATATAAAAATAATAAAATAAAGGATAAAAATATGAGAAAAGAACGACAAAGAACAATAAAAATTAATATAGAAAAATTTTTGCTAATTGGAGCTTTTATATTTTATGTTTTCCTTGGTGTATTATTGACATATAACTTTGATTTTTCTTTTAATTTTAACTTATTATTTAATTCTGATAATGCAAGAGTTATTGCTGATGCCAGTGAGTTATTGGCTGATCATTACCGATTGTCTGTACATCCACTTTTCATAATTTTAGTACAACCACTATACTTTATTATAAAAGGAATAGTACAAAATAAGATGTTAGCATTAATTATTCTTTCTTCAGCGACTTCAGCAGTATCTGTTTTATACATATATAAAATTTTGAATCTAGTAGCACAAAATAAAAAAACCAATCTATTACTATCTTTAATTTATATGTTTTCATTCTCAAATTATATTTATACAGCAGGAATTGAAATGTATAATTTTTCTACATTATTTCTAATAATTCTATGGTATTTTTATATAAAAAAATCAAAAAAAGAAAAGTATGATAAGTATTCAATAATAATATTAATATTATTAGGTGTATTAGCATTTGGTTTCACCATATCTAATTATGCTATTTTTTTAATAGTTATTTTACTATTATTTATATCAAAGAAGATAAAACTAAAATATTTAGTTTGCGTAGTATTATTATCTTTAACATTAATAGTTGGACTTAATTATGCCCAAAATTTAATTTGGCATAATACCCCAAAAATCTGGGATACTAAAATAATATCAGAAAAGAAAGCTTTTTCAGACAATAAAATAAATACTAAAAATTTTAAAAATGTTATTTCTAACGATTATATGAATTCATTAATATCCAATAATATTTATATGAAAACTATAAATGGCAATGAATATAAAGGAAATAATCAAATGATTATACATATGAATAACAATTGTTTTAATATAATTATATTCTGTTGCTTTTACTTAATATTATTGGTTTTATTACTGAGAAATATAAGAAAAGAGTTTATTATAAATTTTGGACTTTTATTAGCACTTTCTTTTAATAGCATTTTACATTTGACCTATGGAAATGATGGAACATTTCTATATTCATTACACTTTTTATATATTATAATATTATTACTTGGAATAAACATTAATTTGGAAGAAAGTAAGAAAATAAAAAGATTTAGTTTAATCGCTCTAACAATTTTTTTAGTTTTAGAATTTGTAATTAATAATGTAATTTTTATAAAGATATTAAAATTAACTAAGAATACATTAAAAAGTAATTATTTAGTTGCAAATCTAGGATTTCTAAAGGCTGTTATGATTGAGTTTATTATAATATTACTCATTGCTATTTGTACTTATGCCATTATTAAAATAATAAAAAATTCAAAAAATTATATAAAAAAAGACCAAAAAGCTATGTGTTTTATAGTTATAATCAGTTTAATTATATTTATAGAATGCATATTTATAGCACTAGAAACAACACCTCTACATAATAAATTATTATGGAAAAGTTTACCTGGGAGTAGTGCAACACCAAAAACATATGGGAAAGAAGAAACACTAGCAAAATCATTCAAGCAGAAATTTTCTAAAGAATTGAAAAAATACATTGAGTATAAAGATGAGTACAATGAATTTTTGGAGGAACACGACCATGTGGAATTAACAGATAATAATTGGGATGATTTTTATTTCTTTGGATTAGCAAATAGAAGAAAGATTTTATACAAGAAGAATAATTTAATCGATTTGGAAACTGGAAAAAAAATCTACTCTTTTACAGAAGAAGACCACTTGATAGTACCTAATATTTACTCTATATTAATAGAAACTACGGATGGAAAATATATAAAAATTTATGAAGATAATAGTGGTGTTCATTTTAATATTAATGGAAAAGATAAAATAATAACAGGAACGAATCAGAAAATCAAATTATATTCCTTTGAAAATCAAAAGTGGCAAAATATTAAAAAAGTTTTATATGGAGAAATATTATTCAATATAAAAGATAGTAAAATATATCCTAATATATTAGTTTATAATAAGCCATGGTATAGAGATGCAGCAATGGCTTCGATGGTATTAAAACAAACAAATAATACAAATTTAATAAGCAAATGGGTAAAAAATATTGAGGATATTTATGATAGACAAAATGGTGGAATTCAAGAAACCGACAATCTTGGAGAATTATTATATATACTATCAACGCAAGATGAGATAAATTATCAACTAGTAGATAAAATAGAGAAAGAAGCAGAAAAAATTGCAGAAAACAATGAAAATGGATATTATTTAAATGGAAAGACAGATTTTCAAGAAATGAATTTGTACCAAAATTTATGGTATAAACTTGGAATAGAATCAGTAGGCAGAAAATTTCCATTTAAACTAAGTGATATTCCAAAAGATGGATACACGGAATTAACCTGGTGGAGTAATTATAAATATGAGGCAAATAATGAAACAGCTGGTGATATAAATTATCCATATTTATCATTAGCAAAAAAACATAAAACAGGAAAATCCCAAATTGCAGTAAGTGGTAATCTATATCCATTATCTTGGGAAAAAAATGCTAGTCAGGCCAACTATAACAAAATGAAAGTTGTATCTTCTGATTTTGTTAATGCAAAATTATCTCCTGTTCATACTTGGACAGCTTCAGAAATGTTATTATTAATTTTAGATGAAACTGGAGATTTAGATATTAAATAATATTTGAATAATATTTATAATAGGTTAAAATAAATGTAAGAGGTGTTTTATGAAAAAAGATTTAATTTTATACGTTGTTATTCCATGTTACAATGAAGAAGAAGTACTAAATGAAACGACAAGACAATTAAAAGAAAAAATGGAAGCTTTAATTAAAAATAAAAAGATATCTTCCAAAAGTAAGGTTATGTATGTAAATGATGGATCAAAGGATAAGACTTGGGAGTTAATCAAAGATATTAATAAAAAAGAAAAATTATTTACAGGTATATCTTTATCAAGAAATAGGGGACATCAAAATGCCCTTTTAGGTGGATTAATGACAGCTAAAAATTATGCAGATATAATAATTAGTATGGATGCTGATTTACAAGATGATATTAATGCGATTGATGAGATGATTGATAAATATAATGCAGGAAATGACATTGTATATGGAGTAAGAAGTGCTAGAAAGACAGATACATGGTTTAAAAGAACAACAGCCGAAGGATTTTATAAATTTATGAATATGTTAGGAGTAGAGGTTGTATATAATCATGCAGATTATAGATTAACATCAAAAAGAGTACTTGAGGAACTTTCAAATTTTAGAGAAGTAAATTTATTTTTACGAGGAATGTTTCCACTAGTAGGATTTAAATCAGACAAAGTATATTATGAAAGAAAAGAAAGATTTGCTGGAGAATCTAAATATCCACTAAAGAAAATGTTAAATTTTGCATGGGATGGAATTACTTCCTTTAGTGTAAAGCCATTAAGAATGATTTGTAATGTAGGATTTTTAGTATTATTTATTAGTATTTGTATTATGCTATATGCTTTAATACAAAAAATAATTGGAAATACTGTAAGTGGATGGACTTTTTTAACAATTTCTATTTGGTTCATTGGTGGTCTTCAAATGATAAGCATAGGAATAATTGGCGAATATATTGGAAAAGTATATAATGAAACAAAACAAAGACCAAGATATATTATTTCTGAAAATTTAGAAGAAAAATGACACGTTTAAAAGCGTGTTTTTATTTACAATTAAATAAAAATATAATATAATCTTTGTGTTATAATTTGTGTTATAAGTAGAGGTGTTTTTATGCAAAAAAAAGAAAGAAATTATAGTATAGATTTTTTACGAGGAATTGCCTCTCTTTGTATTATTTTAATTCATACTGCATGGTGGTCTGGGACAAGTTATTTGCCTGCAGAATTCAGTAATGCTACATTGTTAATTGATGTACCAGTATTTATTTTTATATCTGGAATGTCATTTAATTATGTAAATTCAATTGTAAAAAATTTAAAGAGTCTTTTATTACAATGGAAAAAATGGATATATTTTTTAATATTTTATACTTTAATATTAATAACATTTTTTTATGAACAGTTTCACATTAGTGACATTTTTTCTTGGATTGTATATGTTTTTCCTCACTCAAATAACATAGAAGTAGTATCTGGATCAATTTGGTTTATGATGATGTATATTGAAGTAACAATAATATGTTCAATTATTATTTGTATTGTTAACAAGTATTGTAAAAAAGAAAGAAAGAAAACTTTTAGTATTATAATGGGAATAATATTATTTATTTTTCTTTACTGTAGCACAAATAATAATTTTTTATTTATTAATTCTACATTATCATTTTATTCTTTAATTTATCTATTGGGCTATATATTATATAATTATAAAATTAAAAATTTCAAAGATTTGTTTAAATTAGAATTAATAAACTTTTTAGTGTTATTGGTAACTTTTTATAGCTTTAAATTAGGAATAAAAAATATCCAAGGAATAAAATTTCCTCCTTCACTAGCATATTTACCTTTTTCAATGATTTCTATAATATTATTTTGGTATTTAAAAGATCATTTAAATATAAAAAGAAATAATAAAATAGTTTATATTGGAAAAAATGCAATATTTTATTATTTTGCTCAAGGAGTATCCTCATCCTTTATTTATTATGTTTATCCATTTATTCCATTTAATAATATTGCCTTGAAATTTATTTGTATGTTAATATGTAATATTATTTGTACAACAATTGGGGCAATTTTCTTAGATAAAACATATTGCTTTTTTAACAAGAAAATAAAAATTACTTTTGAAAATATAAAGTTTATAGAAAAACACAAGTAAGCAATTTTATACGTAGGTGATAAGATGATATTTTTGAAAATAAAAAATGAACAAGATAAAATTAGAATAAAAAAAATATTAAATAATTTTTCATTATCATATACAGAAAATGAAGAGGAAAAATATAAATTATGTATTATTGATTATAATATTTCAGAAATAAACAAGCAAATAGCAAAAAAAAGCAAAGTTATTATTTTAAAGAAAAGAAACCGACATAATGATATAAATGAAAGTATCCTTTATCATAAAGATTTATATACTTTTTATAAAGATAATGAATTAAATGAAATTTTAAATTATTTATTAAGAAATTATAAAATAAAAAAAGTAATATATAAATTAATAATAATTATTACTATTATTATTGCAGTTAGCATATCTTTATTTCTATTCTTTGCAAACACTAAAGAGAACAATACTTCTATTAAAAAAGAAAAAATAGGAAAAGAAAGTAGAGAAATAGATTATAAAAATGAAAATATAGTTTTTTTAGGTGATTCAATTACTGATTTTTATAATATGGATATTTACTATAAAAATTTACCTGTAGTTAATTCTGGAACAAGTGGATTTAGGACTACAGACATTTTAGAGCATTTATATGATTACGTATATATCTATAATCCAACAAAAGTTTTTTTATTAATTGGAACAAATGATATTGCATTTACCGATATTACAAACGAGGATTTAGTCAAAAATATTGCTAAAATTATAAGTGAAATAAAAAAGAACAGGGCACATAGTCAAATATATGTAGAATCAATATATCCAGTAAATCGCAATACTAATAATGATATTGTGGATGCAGAAATGGTAGGAAATAGAAAAAATGAAAGAATACAAGAAATCAACAAAGAAATAAAAGATTTATGTAAAGAAAAAAATATAAAATATATTAATATGTATGATAAATTAACAGATGAAAATGGAGATTTAAATCTAAAATACACTGTGGATGGTTTACACATATCAGATGAGGGATATAAAATTATTACAAAAGTAATTATGAAATACATAGAAAAAGAACAAGACAATTTGTAGAAAAAAAATTTATATGCTATAATATAATAGCAATTTAAAATTATACTTAGTAAAAGAAATGAGGTATGGTTGTGGAAAAAGATACAGCAATAAAAGTAACACATGTATCTAAAGATTTTAAACTTTACTATGATAAAGCAAATACATTGAAAGAAAAGATTTTGTTTTTTTCAAGAAAGAATAAAAGTAAAGATTCTATATTACATGTTTTAAAAGATATAAATTTAACCATAAAAAAAGGTGAAAGTGTTGCTTTAATTGGTACAAATGGAAGTGGAAAATCAACTCTATTAAAATTGATGACAAAAATAATTTACCCAAATAAAGGAAAAATTATAACAAATGGTAAATTAACATCACTATTGGAATTGGGAGCTGGATTTCATGAAGATTTTACAGGAAGAGAAAATATCTATTTTAATGCATCTATTTTTGGTTTAACAAAGAAAGAAATTGACGAAAAAATAGATGAGATTATTGAATTTTCTGAATTAAAAGATTTTATTGATAATCCAGTTAGGACATATTCTTCTGGAATGTATATGAGACTTGCTTTTTCTGTTGCTATTAACGTACAGGCAGAAATTTTACTAATAGATGAAATTTTAGCTGTTGGAGATCAACATTTTCAAGAAAAGTGCTTTAATAAATTAAAAGAACTAAAGAAGTCTGGAAAAACAATTGTTATTGTTACACATAGTATGAATCAAGTAAAACAATTTTGTGATCGTGCCATTTGGTTATACCATGGAGAAGTTAAAATGGATGGCAAAGTAGATGATGTATTAGAACAATACTTGAAGGTGTGTGGTTAGAATGAACGTATTTAAAGAATTATATAATTATAGAGAACTATTAAAAACAAATATTAAAAAAGAAATCCGTGGTAAATATAAAGGATCATGGTTAGGAGTTCTATGGACATTTTTAAATCCACTTCTAATGTTAGCAGTTTATTCATTTGTATTTCCTTATATTTTAAGAGTTAATGTAGAAAACTATACAATCTTTATGATTGTAGCACTAATTCCTTGGAATTTCTTTACGACAGCAATCCAAATGGGAACTGGAAGTGTAGTAGCTAATGGAAATATATTGAAAAAAGTATATTTTCCAAGAGAAATTATTCCTATTTCAGTTACAACAAGTCAATTAGTAAACTTTTTAATTACTTGTATTATTATGTTTGTATTTATAATATTTAGTGGAGTAGGATTTTCTATCCATTTACTATTATTCCCATTGTTAATAGCAATCCAATACATCATAACACTAGCCCTAACTTTTATTTTATCTGCTTTAACAGTATTTGTAAGAGATATCGATCATTTTGTAAGTGTAATTTTAATGTTAGGATTTTATGGAACTCCTATTGTATATCAAGCTAATATGTTACCTCTAAAATTCCAATGGATATTAAAATTTAATCCAATGGCTCAACTAGTTGAAGCCTATAGAGCTATTCTTTACTATCATCAAATGCCAGACTGGACAATGTTAGGAATTTGGGGAATTGCCAGTATCATATTATTAATATTAGGTTATTTAATATTTAAAAAATTAGAGAAAAGTTTTGTGGAAGAATTATAATATTTTGGCAAAAAAACAGTAAGCATAATACTTACTGTTTTTAATATATTATTTTATAATCCGAAAATAATTATCGTTTATTTGTATTAAAATAAAATGTTTGATATAATTATGATGTAAAGGTTGACAAGTAAATAAAGGAAAATATTATTTATGAAATAAAAAATAATCACGAATAATACTGGAGGAAATATGAAAAGAGCATTAATTTGTTTAGAGCAATTGGGAATTGGCGGCGTTGAAACTTTTACAATTACTCAAGTAGAAGAATTTGCACGGAGAAATATAAAGTGTTATGTATTAGCAAGAGAAGGAATGTTGTCTAAACATTTAAAAAAGCTAAAAAATGTTGAATTGATTGAATTTGATTTTCAATTAAAAAATGAAATTGATACAGAAAAAGTAAAATGGCTTATTAAATTTATAAAAGAGAAAAAAATAGACTTTATTTATGTACATCAGTTTCCATGTATCCCATATATATTACCAGTAGTATTCGATACTAAAACACCATATGTTGCATACTTACATACTGTTGTTCCGAAGACATGTGAATGGTATATGGATCATTATGATATTTATCAAGTTTTATTTCCTCTTTATTTTGAATATGCATCAAAAATAATAGCAATTACAGAAAAGGTAAAAAAAGAAAATTTAAATCTTTTTCATTTACCAGATGAAAAATATAAAGTTATAAAAAATAGTTTAGATTTTAATAAATATCCGAACAAAAAGATAATAAATATAAAATATCCATATAATAATTTAATGTGGTTTGGCAGAATATCAAAGGAAAAAGCCGTGTCCATCGATACAGCAGTGAAGTTTTTTAAACATTATAAAGATAAATATAATAATAAAGCAACACTAACTATTGTAGGAGATGGTGAAATGTTTGATGAAACGGTAAAGAAATATCAAGATTCTTCTATAGTTTTTAAAGGTGCAGTAGCAGATATGAATCCGGAAATAGAAAAAGCAGATATCTTATTAGGAGTAGATAGATGCATATTAGAAGCCGTTGCTTCTAAAAAGCCATCAATAATATGTAGTTATAATGGCAGGGCATCATTAATAACGCCTAAAAATATTGAATTAGCTATTGAAGAAAATTTTACAGGAATAAATTTGGAAGATAATAAAGATGAACTATTTAATTATAAAGAAAATGAGTTAATAGAAATAATAAATAAAAACTATGATTTTGTATCTCAGCATTTTTCAATTTCTAATAGTGTTTATTTAGATATTAAGCCATTTAAAAGTATGAGTACACTAAAAAGTGTTTTTAAAGGCTTAAATTATTATTCCAAAAAAGAAAGAGAATTAGAGCAAGAAAATAAAAAATTGTTTTTAGAAACACAAAGTATATATAAAGAACGAGATGAACTACAAAAAGCATTAGATAATACTATAGACAGAAGAATTAAAAATAAATTGAGAAGGATGAGGGTGAAGTAGATGAAGTTTGATTATAGTAAATGTCCAGGAAAAGAAATAAAAAAGATTGGTGAAGTAATAAACAAAGAAGAACCAACAATAAGTATTATTACTCCATATTATAATGCTGGTAAGACAATTAAAGAGGCCGCAAATAGTGTCTTTAGTCAAACATATCCATATTTTGAGTGGATTATAGTAGATGATGGTTCAAAAGATGAAGAATCATTGAAAGAATTAGATAAAATAGCAAAACAAGATAAGAGAGTTAAAGTATTTCATAAAGAAAATGGCGGTCCCGCAATTGCAAGAGATTATGGAATAAAAAAGGCAAATAAAAAGACCAAATATGTTTTCTTCTTAGATAGTGATGACATATTAGATGCAACAATTCTAGAATGTCTTTATTGGACATTAGAAACCCATCCAGATGGTAGTTTTGCCTATACTACAGAAGTAAATTTTGGTACCAGAGAGTTTATATGGGAAAAATACTTTACAGTAGATCAAGAAAAAGAAGAAAATATAATTATTATATCCGTAATGGTAAGAAAAGATGATTTATTAGAAGTTGGTTGCTTCGATATTCAAGATAAAGCAGTATATGAAGATTGGAATTTATGGTTAAAATTATTAAGAAACGGAAAAAAGCCAATTAGAGTTTGTGCACCTTTATTTTGGTATAGACAAACAGGAACAGGCGAATTTAGTAGGGCACAAGAAAATCATAAAAAAGCAATGGAATACATTAAACAAACAGCAGCTACTATAAAAGAGGATGTAGAAGCTATTCAATTCCCAAGATTTGGAAATAAATATAGCATGATAAAAGATTATCCTAATATGATTTTACCTGAATATAAAAAAGATAAAAGAAAAACAATCTTATATTTATTCCCATGGATGGTAGTTGGAGGAGCTGATTTTTTCAATTTAGAATTAATAAAAAGACTAGATCAAACAAAATATAGAGCAATTATCTTAACAACGACACCAAGTGACAATCCAATTAGACAAGAGTTCGAAGATTATGCTGAAGTTTATGATATGGCTTCATTCCTTGAAAGAGAAGATTATATTCATTTTACAGATTACATAATCTCATCAAGGAAAGTAGATTTAGTAATGGTAAGTAATACAGAATACGGTTATTACATGGTACCATATTTAAAAAGTAAATATCCTAAAATACCATTTATAGATTATATTCATTGTATAGATATAGATGATAAGCGCCTTGGCTTTGCTAGATGTTCAAAAGATGTAAAAGAATATATGTCATATACATATAGTTGTAATAATTCAACATTACGAGAATTAAAAGAAGATTTTGGAATAGAAAAATCAGAAACTATATATATTGGTGTTGATGAAAAGAAATTTGACCCTAGTAAATTTAATAAAGAAGAATTAAGAGATAAATATGGTGTACCACAAGATAAATTAATTATATCTTTCATAGCAAGATTAGCAGATCAAAAAAGGCCAGAAATGTTCATGGAAATTGCTAAAAGAATACATGAAAAAAATAATAACGTTTATTTCGTAGTAGCTGGAGATGGACCATTAATGCCTAATGTAAAAGCTTTAGCTAATGAAAACTTTAAACTATTAGGAATGATAAAAAAGACTGAAGAAATTTATGCATTAAGTGATTTAACATTAAATTGTTCAACTTTTGAAGGATTAGCTTTGACGTCTTATGAATCTTTATCAATGGGAGTACCAGTTATATCAACAGATGCAGGAGGACAAAGAGAATTAATTGATAGTGATGTAGGAGCAATAGTCCATTTCAATGAAAATCCAACTCCAGAAGTTTATGAAGAAGAAATTAACGATTATGTTAATAAAACACTTCATGTAATTGATAATTTAGAAACAATAAAGAAAAATTGTAGAGAAAGAATTTTAAAAGGCTTTACCTTAGATTTAATGGTAAAAAAGATGGCCGGAATTTATGATACCTTAATAGAAAAAGAGAAAAATAATAAAACAGAGCCTAAAGATATTGGATATACAATATATCAATTAGCTTTAGAAGATTTCTATATAACTTTTTACTATTATACAAAAAACTACTTAGAAGATAAGTTTAATATTGTAATTGATATTTTCAATCAAAAAAGTAAATATTATAAAATTTATAAAAAGATTGCTAAATTTTTCGATAAATTCCATGCTAGAAATCAAGCAAAGGATGTATTGGAATTTTTAAGGGCTTTTAAAAATACAATTAAAAGTTTTATAAGAACAATAATTTATTTATTAAAATCAATAATTGCGATAATTATAATAGTTTTTAAAATGTTAAGCAAATTAATAAAAAAAATACTTGCCTAATCTGGTAAGTATTTTTTATTGAGATAAATATGTTAATTAATAACAGACTATATTATTTATTTACATTGTTTTAAATTAATACAAGCATCATAATAGGTAGATCTTTTTTGTAATTCTTGATCAATATAGCTATTACCATATTTTTCACTTAATGTTTTTGTATCACTAAATAAATTTGTTCCCAATCCTAATTTTTCTCCTTTGATTTTTACACCTAAAGAGGCAAGGGTAGTAGGATAATAATCAAAAGTGGTAAAATCTCTATTTTTAAAGTTTCCAGTATCTACAGCAGAGTTTATAAACACATTATAAACTCTTCTATCATAATTATCATCAATATCTTCAAACGGATAAGTAGCCATACTTAAATGATCACCAGCTAAAATAACTGTAGTATTATCATAAAAATCTTGCTCTTGAATCCAGTCGATAAATTCTCCAAGTTGCATATCAGAACAATAGACAGCATTTAAATAAGGATTACTAGAATAATTAGGACAAAAGTCACTTTCATATCCATCAGAGGCATGAGTATCAACAGTAAGCATAGTAAAATTAAATGGTTCATCATTTTCTGATATTTTTTCTAATTCCTGCTTAGCATATTTATATAAATATTCATCTTCATATCCCCAAAATACATAATAATCATCAGAAATAATATTATCTTCTCTAGCGGTAAATAAATCAAAAACTTGATAATTTCCATGACCTTCAAAATAAGCTCTTCTGCCACCGAACGTCAAGTCCGATCCAACCATAATAGATTGATGATAACCTTCTTTTTCTAGAATATCACCAAGGGCATAAGCTCCATTAACAAGTCCATTTTCATAACTTTCCTCACTATTAGCACCAAATACATTCTTTATAGGGACACCAGCAGTAGCTGCAACTATACCTCCCATAGTCCAACTTGCATCATATGGCATATGAGCACCACCAACATTATTTGTATTTGAGAAATTAATGTTATCCTTAGCAAGCTCTGTAAGATTAGGAATATAATTATAAGGATAAGCACCACCATGTTCATAATCTGTATAAGTAGATTCCATAGATTCCAAAAATATATAGATTAGATTTCTTTTTTCTTTTGGAAATTCTATTTCTACATCAGTAGGATTAACATATTCCTTTTCAAAAAAATTAGAACTATCAGCATTAGCTTCAATATATTCATTGACATAAAGGTTATCCATTGCATATACCGTTGAACAAGAAAGCATATAAACTGGAATAATTGAAGCAATTAAAAAAATTAGTATAGCAATATTAAAATTAAAGAAAATTTGTTTTTTTAATATATTAATTTGTAATTGAATTTTAACATTTCTAAAAAAGAACCTATAGATTATATAAATAAAAGAAAAAATTCCAAACATAATTAATGTTATTTTCAAGGGTGGATAAATATTAGAATGAAAGAAATTATTTAAAACACCCTTACTAGCAGTAGTAACAGAAGTACCTAATGTATATAAAATTTCATCAAACGACGAAAAACTATAATTCTTAACAGCCCAATCTGTTCCAAGACGTAATGCCATAGAAAGAAAAATAGCTGCAAAAAAGAGAATAACAAAAAGGAAACTAATTATTCCTTTTAGAATTTTTATTATGAGTTTTATACTTTCTTTTAACATCTTTGCAACGTTCCTTTACGACAATATTAATCTGTACTACCTTAGAAATAATAAATAATAGACAGGCAATTACAATAGCAACAGCCAAACTAATCAACATATATTGCATAGTAAAATCAATAGTAAATAATTGAGAACTATACCATTTGATTTTACCAGTATAAATAAAATGATAAATAATATTCATAATTAAATTTATAATAAAAGTATACCCAAGATAAGGAATAACTAAGTCAGAAAAACTTCTATTATCTTTTCTTAATTTTTCACTGACCAAGACAGAAATACTTGCTGGTAAAAATAAACAAATATATAGCATAATAAACCTCGCCTCCATAACAAAATCAATTGAATTATAACAATAGAATCAAGAAAAATCAATGATAAATAATAGTATGTACTAAAATTAAATATATTTATTAAGAAAAATAATTGTTTCAAAATGATATTTTTCTATAAAAGAAAAACATAAAATTTAGTTAATTTGAAGATAAAAGAATCCCATTTTTAGATAACTTTTCTAGTTAACATAAAACTGAGTAGTAGCTAAAAGTTTAAATTATGGAATTTTTCAATTATTATATCTGAATTAATATAGAATACAAATGTTGTTTTATGGTACAATAAAATTAATATAAGAAAAAATTGTAAGAATAGTAAAATGGTGATAATATGAGAAAAGATTTAAATAATAAATTGAAAAAAAGAATTCTAATTTATGGATTAGGGCCCATGAAAAATAGAGGATGTGAAGCATTAGCAAAAACAGTAATTGATCAAATAGATGATTCAAAGAATATTACGGTTGCGACATTTAATTATGATGAAGATAAAAATAGATTTGGAAATAAAGTGAGTAAAGTTATTAATCATTATAAGAATGATGAATCAAAATTCACTCCAGAAGAACAAGAAGAATATAATAAAATTAAACTTCTTCCATTTGATTATAATAATTATGAATTATTTTACGAAAGAGATGTAGTAAAAGAAATCAATGAATCTGATTTGTGTATTCATATTGGAGGAGATAATTATTGTTATGGAGTAAATGAGTGGATGTATGCAATAAATTCAGAAGCTCAAAAATTAAGTAAAAAAACAATATTGTGGGGAGCATCATTGTTTGAAGAAATAAACGATTTAGACTTAATTAAAGATTTATCAAAATATTCATTATTGATATTAAGAGAATCCATTAGCTATAATGCTATAAAAAAATATATTCCAGAATATAAATTAATGTTAGCACCAGATTCAGCATTTTCACTAAAACCAAAACAAATAAAAAGAAACAAATGGTATGAAAATAAAAAGGTGATTGGACTAAATTTAAGTCCACTAACTATTAAAAATTCAGAAAATTTAAATGCGGTTTATAAATTTATTGATTATATTTTATCAAAAACAAAATATTGTATTGCGTTAATTCCCCACGTAACAGTAGAAGAATCAAATGATTTTTTAATACTTAATGAAATAAAAAATCATTATAAGAAAAATAATCGCGTGTATCTAGAAGAAACAAATTATAATTGTGAAGAGATAAAATATATAATTTCAAAGTTAAGTTTCTTAATAGCAGCACGAACACATGCCTCAATTGCAGGGTATTCTAGTGAAGTACCTACTTTAGTTATTGGATATAGTGTAAAATCAAAAGGAATTGCCAAAGACATATTCGGAAACTTTAAAAATTATGTTATTCCTAAAGAAAAATTAATTAACAACGAATTAATTGAAAAGTTTCAATATTTAGAAGAAAATAAAGATGTTATAAAGAAAATATTACATGAAAAAATGCCGATTTATAAAAAAGAAGCAACAAATATATATAAAAATATGATAGAAAAATTAAAAACACAAGAAATGAAAGAAATATGCTCTCCTGAAAATTGTATAGGATGTGGAATATGTGCAAAAAATTGCCCAGTTAACGCAATAACTATGGAAAATGGTGAAGATGGTTTCTCTATACCAAAAATTGATCTAAATAAATGCATAAATTGTGACTTATGTAGAAAAAATTGCCCAATACTAAAAAATAATAACCAGAGCAAAGAAACCAAATGTTATGCAGCCAAAAATAAAAATATAGATGTGTTAGTCAAATCCACATCTGGTGGAATATTTTCAGTATTGGCAGAAGAAATTTTAAAAAATAATGGTATAGTTTATGGTGCTAGTGAAGAAGGATTTGAAGTTAATCATATTAGAATTGATAAAATTAGTGAAATAGAAAAACTAAGAAGGTCAAAATACATACAAAGTAGTTTAGCAAATATATATTCTAAAATATTAGAAGATGTAAAAGAAAATAAAGAAATATTATTTAGTGGAACTCCATGCCAAGTTGCAGTAATAAAGCAACTAACTAAAAACTATAAAAAATTATTTACGGTATCAGTAATATGTCATGGCGTTATGAGTAAAAAAATTTTAGATGAATATATAGCTGAAAAAGAGCAAGAAAAAGAAAGTAAAATTCTAAAGTTATTGTATAGAACGAAAGATAATGGTTGGAGTAAAGCAAGTGTAAAAATAATATATGAGAGTGGAGAAGAAGAAGTACTTTCATTTTCCGAATGTGCATTAATGGGATTATTTAATCAAAATTCTGTTTTAAGGAATTCATGCTATAATTGCAAATATAAAGGCGAAAACAATAATTCTGATATTGTTTTGGGAGACTTTTGGGGAATAAAGAATGTAGAGAGTGAAATGTTTGATGAAAAAGGAGTTTCTATGGTCATTACAAAGACTGAAAAAGGGGAAAAATTATTAAATAAAATAATAGAAAGTAAAAAAATAAGTATAAAAGAAACTAATTTAGAAAACATTGAAAAATGCAATCCTGCATATGCTTTTAGTCCAAATAAACCAATAAGAAGATATAGAATAATAGATGATTTAAAGAAAAATTCTATGGATTTAATTTATCAATACGATAAATGCATAGAATTATTAAATAATGAAAAAAAAGAAAAAGATAATTTAAAAACTACGATTGATAATCAACAAGCAAAAATTACTGAATTAAATTGTATCAAGAATAGTAAAAGGTGGATGTTTACTAATAAGACAGTTGATTATATTAATAAGATATTAGGAAGGAACAATAGAAAAAAATGAAAAAAGAGCGTTTATCAAATCTTGAATTATTAAGAATTATTTCTATGATGATGATTATAGGATTACATTTTTTAAGTGGCTACATTGATGCAGATATTCAAGGAAATTATTATAAAGTTAATTTTTTAGAAAGTATGTGTATTGTAGGGGTCAATATATTTGTAATAATATATTCATATTTTATGGTTGAAAAAAAAGAGACAAAATTAAGAAAAATAATAGATTTATTAATACTTACTTCTTTTTACGGAATCTTATTTTTTGCAATTGCAGTATTATTTAAAATTCAACCATTTACTATAAAGGAATTAATTTTATCAATTATTCCATTTCTAGAGGGAAGAAGATGGTTTGTAATTGCATTCGTTTTCCTTTGCTTAATAACACCATATCTAGTAAAATTAATCAGTGGACTATCTAAGAAAGAATATCAAGTATTATTGATAATATCACTAACATTCTTAAGTATATGGCCAACTATTCTTCCAGGAGGTCTAAGATTAGATGATGGCTATGGTATCATTAGCTTTGTTCAACTATTTCTATTAACGGGTTATATAAAAAAATATTTTAATGACAAAAAACATAATAAATATATATATTTAGGCGTGTATATTGTATCAGTAATAATGCTGTTTATTTTATCAATTGCTAAAATAAATGGATACTGGGGTTATAATAATATTTTTAATATTATTGGGTCAATGTCAATCTTCTTATTTTTTAAAAATATTAAGATGAAAAGTAACAAATGTATTAATAAAATTGCTAATCATAATTTTTCTGTTTTTTTAATTCATAGTGATTTTATGTTAAGTGCATTTTTTTATAACAATATTATGCATAGATACCTATATATTAATAATGATGTAAAGATATTATATTTTTTAATTTGTGTTTTTGTATCATATGTAGTCTGTGTAATAATTTATATGTTTTTATTACTTA